>DATDEV010000051.1:0-16739 GCA_036522995.1 Polyangiaceae bacterium | reverse complement strand
GAATGCGCTTCTGCCACTTCAGCGTGATCAGGAAGCAGGCGAGGGCGGCTAGCACTTCGAGCGGTGTGGCGAGCAGGGAGATGAAGAGCGCGTCGACGAGTGAGACGCCGGCGATGAGGCTGACGACGGCGCGCGGGATTTGGCCGGGGCCGCCGCGCAGCGCGAAGCTCAGCGAGCGCACGCTCCAGCCAAAAAGCAGCGCGAGGCACAGCGCAGGCAGGGCGCTGCGTTGGTCGATGACCACCGGCAATGCGACGAGCAGCGGCGCGAGCACGAAGGCCGAAACCCAGGCGCGATCCATCACTTTTCCGGTCTCGAAGCGCGCCACGTGAGTGAGCCCGACGATGTACAGCCAGAGCGCCCCGGCTCCGAGCAGCACCGTTTGATTCAGGTAAGGCGATACCGAAAGCGCGGCCGTAAGGTACAGGCCCGCACGGCAGGCGCCCATCACGATCGGCGACCAGGCGTGTCCCTTGTGCCAGCGGTTGTAGGCCAGCACCGCGACGCAAGTGCCCAAGCCGGCCAGTATCACGCCGAGCCCCGGCCGAACGAGCGACAGCGCCGAGGCCGCCGCGAGCGCCAAGAGCCCGCCGCCCAGCAGGCCGTAGCCAATGGCGTAGACCGCGCCGCGCGTTACCAGCCCGGACGGGATGGGGCGGCCCGGACGCTCGCGCGCATCGACGTCGGCGTCGAAGGCGTCGTTGAGGAACATGCCGCCTTCGTAAAAGGCCGAGCCGCACAGCAAGAGCACGAGCAGCGGCGGCGCGCCGAACTGGGCGCCGCTCAGCACTGCGCCGGCCAGCATGTTCGACCAGACCGTGGGTAGGTTGGAAGTGCGGCCTAAGGTCAGGAGGGTGCGCAGCTTCACGCGTTACTCGTTACCAGACCGTCGGCCAGCGCTTCCAGCACGAAATTCAGCTCGCGCGCGATGGCCTGCTCGATCGGCACATCGCGAAACTCCGCCGGCAGCACGTCCCAGGTGTAGGTCTCGACTTCCAGATGCGGGCAGTCGGTGGCGCGCGCCAGCTCGTGAAGCAGCGGCAGCAGATCGGGCTGCGTGCTCTCGAAGACTCCCAGCTCGCGCATGAAGATCGGTACGTGAAAATGCACGCGCCACTCGCTGTCCTCGGGTTGCTTGCTGGCCAGCGCGTCGGGCAGATCCAGAAAGTGCTGCAGCTCCTGGCCCCGCCGCACCACCGTCTGGTGCAAGTAGACCTCGTTTTCGAAGGCCGCCAGCGCTGCCAGCCGCTCCGGCGTCGCATCGGGCAAGCGCAAGCCGGCGCTGAGCTGCACTTTGGGCACCGCGATGCCGGCCGCCTGCAAGCTGCGAAAGGCCTCGAGCGGCTCCTCGTACTCGACCGAGGCATGGCAGGTGTCGAGGCAAATTCCCAGGTGACGCCGCAGCGCGCGCTCTGCCTCGGACGCTTCGATGTCGGCGACTTTCACCAGCCGCTGCAAGGCTTCGCGACCGAGCAGCCGTCGTTCGAAGAAGCTCACCGCCTCCGCCGTCGTCTCCAAGAAGCAGTGCGGCTCCGGCTCGAGCGCGAGCGCGATGTGGCGGCCCTTGCTGCGCGCCAGATCGATCAGCATGGCCACGACGTCGATCATGCCGGCCGCCATGCGCGCTTCGGCCTCGGGCGTGGCGTTCGGCTTGAAGCAGCCGGGCACGGTGCTGATGCTGCCGCTGACACCGAGCGGGAGTAGCTCGCTCAGCACTCGCGCCAGCACCTGCGTGTAGCGCACGCGCTCGGGGCTCTGCCAGTCGGGCAGGTACACCTGCTCCTTGACGCGCGTTTGGTGAAACGCTCCGTAGGGAAAGCCGTTGATGGTGAAGCAGTAGAGGCCTTCGGCGTCGAGCTCTTCACGAAAGCGCTGCAGCTCCTGCGGGTCGTCGAGCGCGTCGGCCGCCGCCGCCGCGAGCCTCAGCCCGACGCCGAAGCGCTGCTCGGGCGCTACCGCCTGCTTGACGGCGGTCACGTGGCGCTTCAGCAGCGTGCGCACGGCGAGCAGCGTCTCGCCCGGATGCACGTTGGTGCAGTACGTGAGCTGCGCGTCGTTCAGGTTCCGAAGCAGCATGGCAAGGCTAACCCTGAGGAGAGTCTAGCCAGCTTGTGCTGCTTCCAGCCAGTTAATCGCCTTGGCGATGGCGGCGAAGTCCATTTCGGTAACTTCTTCGCCCCGGCCGATGGCGCTGAGCAGGGTGACGGTGAGGGCGCCGCCGAGGTGCTCTCGGAACTCCTCCAGTCCGCGCAGGACGAGCGACTTGCCGCCGTGCTCGGCCTTGAGCATTGCGTGGTAGGTGGGCAGCCCCAGGGCGCGTAGCAGGGCGCAGAGCCGATCGCGCGCGGCCGCCGGCAGGATGCCCTTCTCGACCGCGTAGCAGGCGTCGAGCGCCATCCCGATCGCCACCGCTTCGCCATGGCGCAGCGCGTGGTGGGTCAGGGTTTCGAGCTTGTGGGCAGCCCAATGGCCATAGTCGAGCGGCCGGGCGCTGCCACGTTCGAACGGATCGCCGCCGGTGGCGATGTGCTGCAAGTGCAGCTCCGCGCAGCGGCGCACCGCCAGCTCGAGCGGCATGGGCTCGGCCTCGCGCAGCGCGCCGGAGTGCTGCTCCAGCCAATCGAAGAAGCTGACGTCGCGGATCAGCGCCACCTTGACGGCTTCCGCCAGGCCCGCCCGCACGTCGCGCACCGGCAACGTCGACAGCAGGTCCGCGTCGTTCACCACTGCGAACGGCGGAGCGAAAGTACCCAGGAAATTCTTGGAGCTGAAGGCGTTGACCGAGGTTTTGACGCCCACGCCCGCGTCGTTTTGCGCCAGCACGGTGCTCGGCATGCGCACGATGCGCACCCCGCGATGAGTGGTGGAGCCGGCGAAGCCTGCCGCGTCCAGCACTGCACCGCCGCCAATCACCAAAAGCGTGCCTTGCTTGTCGAGGCGGGCCGCGGCCATCCGCTCGTGCAGGTCGGTGATCAGTCGTGGGTCGTTCTTCGAGTCCTCGCCGCCCACGAGCACGTGCGGAGCTGCGCTGAGAGACAGGTGGTCCGAGTAGGCCTCGAAGTAGCGCTCGAGCTCTTGCGCCAGCGCAGGGCGCGCTGCCACGAGCCCAGCATCCAGCACTGCGAAGACCGGCTGACGCCGCTGCGGCTCGCGGCGGGTGATGGCCCAAGCCAGGCTGGGCTCGCGCGGGGTGAGAGCACCCCGGCAGAAAACCACTGGATAGTCGAATTCGACGTGAAAGCGCTGCTCGTGCAGCGCGCTCGGCCGGAAGCCGGACAGGGACGGATTGCTCAAAGTAGCTCCCGCAGCATAGCAGCAGTTCGGCGGTTCGGGGCTCGGGGGGGCGCTAAAGCCCGGCCTGGTAGCGGCGTTGCGGGTCGGGCTTCGTGGCACTAGGTTGCAGGCGTGGCAACCGAGACCTGGCTCCGCAGTTTTCTGTCCGATCATGGCGCCGTCGCCGGCACCGTCCACGTGCTGCAGGGCGACCTGCTCAAGTTGTCGGCGGCGGTGAATATTCCCCCGCCGGTGGTCAAAGTGACCGAGACCATCCCCAAGGGTAAGGGCATGGCCGGCCTGGCCTGGGAGCGTGACGAGATCGTCTCGACCTGCAACCTCAAGAGTGACAACACCGGGGACGTGCGGCCCGGCGCCAAAGCGGTCGACGCCCAGGCCGCCTTGGCCATTCCGGTGCGCTCGCCGGCCGGCGAGCTGCGGGCCGTCGTCGGCATCGCGTTCATGGGCGAGCGGGATTTCTCCGCGCAGGAGCTGAAGGGATTCGAACATGCGGCGGCTTCTCTGCCCGCCGACTGAGCTGGGCGCGTCAGCGCCGCAAACATGACGCCGCCGTTCAATACGTCTCACAAGCGTTTCGGCGCCTTCCAGCGGGCGCGCTCGGTCACGCCTCCGATCGTCGAGGGGACGAAGCCAGCAGGCCACGGCGGCTATGCCGGCCGCTACCTCGGTTGGTTGCGGCCGCACACCGCCAGCCTGGTGGTGCAGTTCGGGCTGTCGCTAGCTGGCATCGCCATCGACATGGTCTGGCCGCTGGTGTCGGCCTACCTCATCGACCAGGTGATCCTCAGCGCCACGCTCACGCCGGAGCGCAAGCTGGCCGAGCTGTTCGGCTTCGGGCTCGGTATGGCGGGGCTGTTCCTGTTCGGTTCGGGCGTGTCGTGGCTGCGCAGCTTGCGGCTGCAGCTGCTGACCAGTCGCTTGGCGTTCCAGCTACGCGCGGCGCTGTTTCGCCGCATCCTGCGGCTGCCGATGTCGGAGCTCACCGAGATGAAGACGGGCGGCATCCTGTCGCGCCTGTCGAGCGACGTCGACAGCACCACCGGGCTGGTGCAGCAAGCCGTGCTGTCGCCAGTGCTCTCGACGTTGCGCTTGCTGGTGACGCTGACCATCATTTTCAGCCTGAACTGGCGTATCGCTACCGCGGTCATGCTGGCCATGCCGCCCATCTTGCTGGTCCAGCAGCTGTGGGCGCGGCGCATGCGCGCGATCTGGAAGTCGATGGGGCAGGATCGACAGGAGATCGACGCGCGCGTCAGCGAGGGCCTGAGCGGGGTGCGCGTGGTGCGCGGCTTCGGGCGTGAGCAGCGCGAGGAGCTGGCCTACACGGTCGGTCACCACACGGTGATCCGCAAACAGATGCTAGCCACGCGCACGCAGCGCGCCATTGGCCTGATCTGGGAGCTGATCCTGCCGCTGGCGCAGGTCACGATCATCGCCTTCGGCGGCTACCTGGTGGTCAAGGGTCAGGCCACGGTCGGCGTCCTGATCGCCTTTCAGGGCTATCTGTGGCGACTGCTCGAGCCGGTGATGCAGATCTCGAGCTCGATCAGCGACACGCAGCGCGGGCTGGCGGCCATGGAGCGCGTGTTCGACGTGCTGGATAAGGGTGAGGAGAAGCCAGACGCGCCCGATGCGGTGCCAGCGCCGCAGCGCGTGAGCGAGATTCGGCTCGAGAACGTCGGCTTCGATTACCGCCCCGGTACGCCGGTGCTGCGCGACGTCAGCCTGGTCGTGCCAGGCGGCAGCGTGGTGGCGCTGGTCGGCGCGAGCGGTGCTGGCAAGACGACGCTGACCGATCTGGTGGCGCGCTTCTACGACCCTTCGAGCGGTCGCATCCTGCTAAATGGCGTGGATCTGCGGCACATTCGCCTCAAGAGCTTCCGCTCGCTGCTCGGTATCGTGCAGCAAGAGGTGTTCCTGTTCGACGGCACGGTTCGCGACAACATCGCCTACGGCCGCATTCAGGCCAGCGAAGCCGAGGTGCTCGACGCCGCGCTGCGCGCCAACGCCGACGAGTTCATTCGCCGCTTGCCGGATGGCTACGACACGTTGATCGGCGAGCGCGGCGTCAAGCTCTCCGGTGGTCAACGCCAGCGGCTCTCGATCGCGCGCGCGCTGCTGGCGGATCCTCAGATCTTGATCCTGGACGAGGCCACCAGCAGCCTGGACACCGAGAGCGAGCAGCTCATTCAGGGGTCGCTCGACGAGCTGCTCCGCGATCGCACGACGTTCGTCATCGCGCACCGCTTGAGCACCATCACCCACGCTGACCAGATCGTGGTGCTCGATGCCGGCGCCATCGTCGAATGCGGCAGCCACCACGAGCTGCTCAGGCTCGGCGGCCGCTACGCCGAGATGGTCGCGCGGCAAATGCAGCGATCGCCTGTCGTGGCCGAGGCGCTGCCCGCCTAGTTGCCGCGTGACAGCTCGCGCTCGATGGCGGAGACCAGGACCTCGGCGTCCGGCTTCACGTCGGGGGCGAAGCGTGCGACGACGTTGCCCTGGCGATCGATCAGGAATTTCTCGAAATTCCAGAGCACGTCGTGAGGCGCGCCGACGTCGATGCCGTAACCGATCAAGTTTGCGCGAAAGTCGGTGCCGGGCAGCTTGGTGGCGGAGGGCAAGGCTTCGGTGAGCGCTCGGTAGAGCGGATGCTGGCCAGGGCCCTTGACCACGAGCTTGGAGAACAGCGGGAAGGTGACGTCGTATTGCGTGGAGCAGAAGTCCTGGATCTCCTGCTCGGTGCCGGGCTCCTGCGCTCCGAACTCGTTGGCCGGAAAGCCCAAAATCTCGAGGCCGCGGTCGTGGTAGCGGCGGTAGAGCGCCTCGAGCGCTTCGTATTGCGGCGTGAGGCCACATTTGGAAGCCACGTTCACGATCAGCCGCACCTTGCCCGCGTAGCTTGCGAGCGAAGTGGGGCGGCCTTCGATGGTCTGGAGCGGGATAGCGTCGAGCGCAGCGGTCGTCATACTAGCGTAGTGCCTGGGGCCCGACCCGAGCCCGCGCAAGCTGCGCGGCTCTACGCCCCGCTCGACTGACTACCGAGTGGCCTTATTGCCACAGCTCGGAAAAGCCAGCGCACGCAGCGCGTCGCCCAGCTTTTGCTGGCCGAGCTTGCCGAAGTGCAGGCCGTCTTTGTACGGCGCGGCCAGTGCTGGGCAGAGCAGCTCCGGCTCGCCGCACGACAGCAGCGGGTAGGCGTCGAGCGCTAGTCCGATGGCGCCCGTGGCCGCTTGATCGACGATCCAACGATTGAGCGTGAGCGTGTTCTGCCCGCGACTGGGCGTGTACCAGCGCTTGAAGCCGCCCCAGGGCGTCACCGTGATCGCGATCACCTCGACCTGGCGCGCCTTGAGCGCCGTGTAGATGCGAGCGAGATCGCTCTCGATGCGAGCCAGCGTGCGGTTGGCGGTCTGGTCGCTGTACAGATCGTTCACACCGCCGAACACGATGGCGTGCGAGTAAGCAACGCCCTCGGGCAGCACCTCCGACTCGAGGCGCTTGCGGATCTGGTTGACCATGAAGCCGCCCTTGGCGCGATTGTCGAAGGCGACGCCGGGGCAGTGCTCGCGTAGCGAGCGCACGAAGCCGCCGCCGCCGACCTTTTCGTCGGAGAGCGAATCCCCCAGCACCAGCACACGCAGCGGCTTGCGCTCGGCGCGCGCTGGCGCCGTGCTGGCAGGGATGGTGGCGGGCGTCGGCGTCGGCGCTGTCGCTACGGCGCTCGGCCGCTGCGCCGGAGTGGGTCGGGCGGCTCGCGGGTCGGGGCCCTGGCAACCCCAAGCGCCGCCCCAGGCGTAAGCCAGGACCAGCAGCGAAACGACTCGTGTAGGCTCGGGGCGCGGCATGGGCGCTCGGGAAGTTTACCAAAAGACGAAGAAGGTTCCGGATTTGTTCTGGAATCGCTACGTGTGCCGGCCGATCGCCGCTGTGCTGGTGAGCGCGATCAAGGATACGCGCATCACCCCCAACCAGATCACGCTCGCTTCGTTTGCCGTGGGCATGGCTTCGGCCGGGCTTTTGCTGGCCCTGCCGGGGCACGCCGGGCTGCTCGTCGCGGTGCTGGTTTACCAGTCCAGCTACGTCCTGGACTGCGCCGACGGCATGCTCGCGCGCTGGCGCGGACTGGCGTCCCCCGCGGGGCACCTGCTCGACTTCCTGATGGACGAGCTCAAGGCGTTCGCGATCCTGGCGGCGGCCGCCGTGCGGCTGCACCTCGAGCACCCCCAGCAGCCGTTCCTGCTGCTGGGTTTGTTCGGCCTGGTCGCGCTGGCCTCCGGCATCGCGCTCACCTCGTTCACTCGCCATCCCGAGATCGCCCCGCCCAAGAGCACGGCCGGGCCGTCCCGCAGCGCCCTAGCTCGCCTGATCCGCGCAGTCGAAGGCGTCGCCAAGTTCCTGATCCACTACCCGTCGTACCTGACGTACGTCGCGCTCACCGGTCGCCTGGAGCTGTTTCTCTACCCCTACGTCGCGGTCAATGCCGTGTACGCGGCGCGCACCTGGCTGAGCGTGGCCGTGCGCTTCGGCCGCGCCTGACGCGCTACTTGCGCGCGCGCCGGTCGTGCTCGAGCTCGGCCAGGCGCGACAGCACGCCGCGCGCGACGATGGTGAGCACGTGGTCGATCACCTTGCGCGCGTCGCGGGCGTCGCCGCCGAACTCCAGCTTGCTGCGCGCCGTCTTGCCCTTGGGCAAGCGCCCGAACGCGGTGCAGCGCACCTTGATCACGCCGCGGTCGACGCTGAGGTCGAGCTGCTCCAGGTAGAAGCGGTAGGTGATGCGGCTCTGTCGCCCCGCGCCCCACTCGACGCGGTGAGCCTCGTGCTTGAGCACCTTCTGTAGCACCCGCGTCACGCGCTGCTGCTCGGGCGTGTCGCTGGGCACGACCAGCTGGTCGAGCACGATCGTCGGCCGACCTTCGGGGCCCGTCGCGGGCGCGATCAAGGCGGGCTCGCGCGCCAGGGCTGCTGCCGGTGGCAGCACCGCCGCAGTCAAGGCGGCCAGGAGCGAGAGCGTGACGCGCACGGTTCCAGTCGTAGGCTTGCTCGCGGCTCTTGGCCAACTTTCGCGGGGCAAGTTTTGTGGCATTCTTTCAGCGAGGCTCGTGCTAGCGAAGACAGCGCGCATGGATTCCCCGCCGCCCGCTGCTCAGGAGCGCGACCCGCGCGGCCAGCAGCTGGAGCGGGACGTGATCGTCATCGGCGGCGGCGTCAACGGAGTGGGGGTGCTGCGCGATGCCACGCTGCGCGGTTTCTCGGTCTCGCTGTTCGAGCGCAACGACCTGGCGTTCGGCGCCAGCGGCAATTCCAGCGGCATGATCCACGGCGGGCCGCGCTACCTGTCCTACGATCCCGACGTCACGTATTCCTCGTGCCTGGATTCTGGCCACATTCAGCGCATCGCGCCGCATCTGCTGTTCCGTATCCCCTTCCTGATGCCGGTGTTCGAGGCGTCCCGGTTGAAGGCGACCGCGATGCTGGCCGCCTACGACGGCTTTTTTACCCTGTACGACAAGTACCAGCCGCTAAAGTCCGGTAAGCCGCACACGCGCCTGTCGGCGCAAGACGTGCAGTCGCTCGAGCCCGGGCTCGTGCCGTCGCAGGGCGGGGTGTCGTTCGACGAGTGGGGCATCGACGGCGTGCGCTTGTGCGTGGCCAACGCGCGCGACGCGCTGGAGCGCGGCGCCGAGGTGCGGGTCCACACCACGGTGCTCGAGGTGCTGCGGCGCGAGGATGGCAGCGCCTACGGCGTGCGCTACCGCGATCGCCAGACCGGAGAGGTCGGCGTGCGCACTGCGCGCCTCGTGATCAACGCCACCGGCGCCTGGGCACCGCTCACCGCGTCGCTCTCTGGTCTCAAGCCAGAGGCGGCGCGCGTGCGCCCCGGCAAGGGCATTCACGTGTTCCTCGATCGTCGCGTGACCAACTACGCAATCGTGGCCAAGGCCATCGACGGTCGTCAGGTATTCCTGATGCCCTGGCAGAACCTCAGCGTGCTCGGCACGACTGACGATGACTACTACGGCGACCTCGACCAGGTGGTCGCGACCGGCGACGAGGTGCGCTACCTGTTCCAGGCCGTCGAGCGTGTTTTTCCGAGCATTCGCGGGGCGCGGGCGATCGGCACCTGGGGCGGCGTGCGGCCGACCATCTTCGGCTGGGGGCAGAACGAGGACCAGCTGTCGCGTGAGCACGAGATCTTGGATCACCAAACCGACGGCGCCGACGGGCTGTTCTCGATGGTGGGGGGAAAGCTCGCCAGCTACCGGCTGTTCGCCGAGGAGATGACGGACGTCATCGCGAAGCGCCTGGGACGCGGCACGCCCTGCCAGTCGCACCTTCTGGCGCTGCCGGGCGGTGACGAGAGCATCGACCCCATGCGGCTGGTGCTCGAAGGCGGCATGGAAGCCGTCACGGCGACGCGGCTCGAGTACCGGCACGGCAGCCGCAGCCTGGCGATCTTGGAGCGCATGCGCAAAAACCCGCGCGAGGCGGCGGTGGTGTGCGCTTGCGAGCCGGTGACGGTCGCCGAGGTGCGCTACGTCGTAGAGCAGGAGCTCGCTACCAGTGTAGAGGACGTGTCGCGGCGGACGCGCCTGGGACTGGGCGCCTGCGGCGGCATGCGCTGCGCGGTCCGCTGCGGTCGCATCGTGGCCGACGCGACGGGTCAAAGCCCGGAGCGGGGCATGGCCATGGCTCTCGGCTTTTTGGACAAGGCAGCGCGGCGTCGCAGCGCCGCCATCGGCCCCGGTCAGGCGCGCGCCGAGGTGATGGCGCTGGCTTCGCTGCGCGCCGAGCTGGGCCCCGCAGCGGACGAGCCGGCCCCCGCCTTGCGCAGCGAGCCCGGAGAGCCCGCGTGAGGGTGCTCATCGTGGGCGCCGGCTTTGCCGGTGTGGCAGCGGCGCTGGCGGCTCGCCGAGCGGGCGCGGCCGTGACCATGGCCCAGAGCAGGCCCGGGGCGAGCTCGCTCTATGCGGGCGTGGTCGATGGCGAGCTCGGCCCGGCGCAGGCGAGTGGGCTGGAGGAGCTGGGCCGCGCGCTCGGGCTGCGGCTGAGCGCGGGCACCGTGGTGGCGACGCGTGAAGGAGTCGTGCGCAGCGCCGCCGGCTCGGACAGCGCGCTGCTCGAGCTGGGGGCGCTGGCGGGGCGGCGCATCGCCCTGGTCGACGTCGCGCGAGACGATTGGGATGGACCGCTGCTGGTCCGCTCGTTTGCAGCGAGCGCGTGGGCGCGGGCCTCCGGCACCCGCTTCGAGCTCGTGCCGCTCGAGCTCTTGGAGAAGGGTCACCAGCGGCGCGTCTCTTCCTACGACTTCGCCAGCGGCTTCGAACGAGCCGAAAGGCCGGCGTGGCTGTGCGAGCTGCTCAAGGCCCACACCGGCCCCGATGCCTGGTTGTTCGGGCCTTGGCTGGGCGTGGGGCGCGACCTGGCGCGGGAGCTCACGGCGAGCGTCGGGGTGCCGGTGGGCGAGGTCACTTCGCCGCCCGGCGGAGTCGCGGGGGCGCGCTTCGACTTGCGGAGCGCGGCGCTGCTGCGAGCGCTCCAGGTCGGCTTTGCGCCCGCCCCCGCCTTCCGTGTGGCGCCCGGGGCAGCGGGGGTCAGGCTCGAGCTCACGGACGGCACCACGCTGGCGGGTGATGCGCTGGTGCTTGCCTGTGGGGGCTTCGTTTCGGGCGCGCTCGAGCTGCGCGGCGCCCTGTCGGGGGCCGAGCCGGCCGGTCTCGAGCTGGCCATCGCCGGCTTGCCGCCCGCTGTTGCTCGCGGAGAGCTGGCCACCTCTGTTTCATCGATGTTCGGCGTGGATCTGGCCGCGCACGGCCGCCGGCTGCTCGAGCGCGTGGGCCTTCCGGTCGCCGCCGACGGCGGCGTCGTAGGCGCGCCGCGGGTGTTTGCCGCGGGGGACGTGCTGGCGCCCGAGGCGTCGAGTGTCGGGCACGCGCTCGAAAGCGGCCTGCGGGCGGGCGCTCGAGCGGCAGCCGCGCGCTAAAGGCGTCAATCGACGCGCGCTGCACTTGCGGAAACACACTCTGTTCGCCATGGAAACAAGGACATCTGAAGCGGCTTCCACACGCCTAAGCCATTGCGTGCCTAGGGCTACTAGGGTACGCCCGGCTCGAGGTTTTCACTTCCATGGCCGACCGCTCCCGCGATTCCTTCTCGACGCGCTCCGAGCTTTCCGTAGGCTCGAGCAAGTTCACTTATTTCAGCCTGCCCAAGTTCGCTGCCAAGACCGGCAAGGACGTGCAGAAGCTGCCGTACAGCCTGCGCATCCTGCTCGAGAACCTGCTGCGCTGTGAGGACGGCATCGCCGTCAGCGCGACGGACGTGGAGGCGCTGGCCGCCTGGGATCCGAAGGGCGAGCCCGACACCGAGATCGCGTTTCACCCCGCTCGCGTGGTGCTGCAAGACTTCACCGGCGTCCCGTGCGTCGTCGATCTGGCTGCCATGCGCGACGCGATGGCGGCGATGGGCGGTGACCCGTCCAAGATCAACCCGCTGTTCCCGGCCGAGCTCGTGATCGATCACTCGGTGCAGGTCGACCACTTCGGCCAAGCCGACTCGCTGGTTCGCAACACCGAGACCGAGTACGAGCGCAACCAGGAGCGCTACGCGCTGCTGCGCTGGGCGCAGGGCGCGTTCGCCAACTTCAAGGTCGTGCCGCCTTCCACCGGCATCGTGCACCAGGTGAACCTCGAGTATCTGGCGCGCGTCGTGTTCGACAAGGACGGAATTGCCTACCCGGACACGCTGGTCGGCACGGACAGCCACACCACCATGATCAACGGTGCCGGCGTGCTCGGCTGGGGCGTGGGCGGCATCGAAGCCGAGGCGGCGATGCTCGGCCAGCCCATCAACCTGCTGATTCCACAGGTGATCGGCATGAAGCTGTACGGCACCGTGCCGGAAGGCGCCACCGCCACCGACCTGGTGCTCACCATCACGCGCATGCTGCGTGACAAGGGCGTGGTCGGAAAGTTCGTCGAGTTCTACGGCGACGGCCTGGACCACCTACCGCTGGCCGATCGCGCCACCATCGGCAACATGAGCCCGGAGTTCGGCTCCACCTGCGGCATCTTCCCGATCGACGAGGAGACGCTCAACTACTTGCGCCTGTCAGGTCGCAGCGACGAGCGCGTGGCGCTGGTCGAGGCCTATGCCAAGGCGCAAGGACTGTTCCGCACCAAGGGCCAGCCCGATCCCGTCTACACCGACACGCTGTCGCTGGATCTCGGTACCGTCGTGCCGACGCTGGCCGGGCCGCGCCGCCCGCACGACAAGGTCGCGCTCAAGGACGTCGGCGCCGGCTTCAAGAAGGTTTTGCCCGAGCTGGTGGCCCAAGCCAAAAAGAAGGCCAAGGGCGTCGCCGTCACCGCGGAAGAGCTCGCGACCACGGTGCCCACCAGTTACGACGGCTCGTCGTTCGAGCTCGGCAACGGCTCGGTCGTGATCGCGGCCATCACCAGCTGCACGAACACCTCGAATCCCTACGTGATGCTCGGGGCCGGCCTTTTGGCGAAGAATGCCGTCGAAAAGGGCCTGCAGGTGAAGCCCTGGGTCAAGACCAGCCTCGCGCCAGGCTCGAAGGTCGTCACGCAGTACCTGACCCAAGCCGGCGTTCTGCCCAGCTTGGAGAAGCTGCACTTCAACGTGGTCGGCTACGGCTGCACCACCTGCATCGGCAACAGCGGGCCGCTGCCCGAGACCATCAGCAAGTCGATCAACGACGGCGAGCTGGTGGCCGTCAGCGTGCTCAGCGGCAACCGTAACTTCGAAGGCCGCGTGTCGCCCGACGTGCGCGCCAACTACCTGGCAAGCCCTCCGCTGGTCGTGGCTTACGCGCTGGCCGGTCGCATCGACATCGACTTCGCCGTCGAGCCGCTCGGCAAGGACGAGGCCGGCAGCGACGTGTTTCTGAAGGACATCTGGCCCTCGCCCAAGGACGTGGCCGCGGTGGTGAAGGAAAACGTCACCAGTGAGATGTTCCGGCAAGAGTACGCCGAAGTGTTCACGGGCGACGAGCGCTGGCGCGCGCTGCCGGTACCGGAAGGTGACCGCTTCGCTTGGGATGCCGCCAGCACCTACGTGCGCAAGCCCACCTTCTTCGACAATCTGGCCGCCACCCCGGCCCCGCTCCAGGACATCGGCGGAGCGCGCGTGCTGGCCACGCTCGGTGACTCGGTGACGACCGATCACATTTCGCCCGCCGGCAACATTTCCAAGACCTCGCCGGCCGCCAAGTACCTGACCGACAACGGCGTCCAGCCGCGCGATTTCAACCAGTACGGCGCGCGCCGCGGCAACCACGAGGTGATGATGCGGGGCACGTTCGCCAACGTGCGCCTGCGCAACGGTCTGGTGCCGGGCGTCGAAGGCAGCTTCACCCGCTACCTGCCGACGGGCGAGCAGACCAGCATCTACGAGGCCTCGGTCAAATACCAGGCCGACAAGACACCGCTGCTCATCCTGGCCGGCAAGGAGTACGGCTCCGGCTCGTCGCGCGACTGGGCAGCCAAGGGCACTTTCATGCTCGGCATTCGCGCGGTCATCGCCGAGAGCTACGAGCGCATTCACCGCTCCAATCTGATCGGCATGGGCGTGCTGCCGATGCAGTTCGTTACCGGCGAATCGAGGGAGTCGCTAGGTCTGAGCGGTGAGGAGACCTACGCCATCGCCGGCATTGCCGACGCTCTGGCACCCGGTAAGCTGCTGGAGGTCACCGCCACTGCGGCTGACGGCAGCGTGAAGAAGTTCAACGCCCGCGCTCGCATCGATACGGCCGTGGAGCTTTCGTACTACCAGCACGGCGGCATCCTGCAGTTCGTGCTGCGCGAGTTGATGAAGTCCTGATCTAAAGATGGCAACAGCTGCGACCACTCGAAAACTCACGCTGATCGACACCACCGTTGGCAAGAAGGCGCTGCTCGCCGTGAGCGGCGCCGTGCTGTTCGGCTTCGTGATTCAGCACATGCTCGGCAACCTCCAGGTGTTCCTGGGGCCCGACGTCTTCAACCACTACGCCGAGAGCATCAAGAGTATGCCGGCGCTGGTTTGGGGCGCGCGTCTGGTGCTGCTCGTCGCCCTGATCACGCACGTGGTGCTGGTGGTGCAGCTGTACTCACGCTCGCTGTCGGCCAGGCCAGTCGCCTACCGCGTGAAGAAGAGCATCGCCAGCGACTACGCGGCCGCCACCATGAAGTACAGCGGCCCCGCGCTGCTGCTCTACATCCTGTTCCACCTGGCGCACTTCACGTTCCCGGGCCTTGCGCTCGGCGACTACACGCACAGCAAGCTGGATGTGTACGGCAACTTCGTCAGCGCCTTCCAAATCTGGTGGGTGACGCTGCTCTACGTGAGCGCGAATTTGCTGCTGGGGATGCACCTCTTCCACGGCGCGTTCAGCCTGCTGCAGTCGCTGGGTCTGAACCACCCGCGCTACAACGAGCGCGCTCGCCAGGGCGCGCGCGCTTTCGCCTACCTGGTGACGGCGGGCAACGTCGTGATGCCGCTCAGCGTCCTATTCGGCATCATTCGCTAGCAATCAGCTCTCCGGCACACTCCCCGAGGAACTCGAAGACGATGGAACTCAATGCTCGCGCACCTGCGGGACCGATAGAGAACCGCTGGAGCGACCACCGCTTCCACAGCAAGCTGGTCAACCCCGCCAACCGCCGCAAGTACCACGTGATCGTGGTCGGCTCGGGCTTGGCCGGCGGCGCCGCCGCCGCGACCTTCGGCGAGATGGGCTACAACGTGTCCTGCTTTTGCTACCAGGACAGCCCGCGTCGCGCCCACTCGATCGCAGCGCAGGGCGGTATCAACGCCGCCAAAAACTACCAGAACGACGGCGACAGCACCCACCGCCTGTTCTACGACACGGTGAAGGGCGGCGACTTCCGCGCGCGCGAGTCGAATGTCTATCGGCTCGCCGAGCTCAGCGTCAACATCATCGACCAATGCGTGGCGCAAGGCGTGCCGTTCGCGCGTGAGTACAGCGGCCTGCTCGCCAACCGTTCGTTCGGCGGTGCGCAGGTGGCGCGCACCTTCTACGCGCGCGGCCAGACCGGCCAGCAGCTGCTGCTCGGCGCCTACCAGGCGTTGGAGCGGCAAATCGAGGCCAAAACGGTCAAGATGTACCCGCGCACGGAGATGCTCGACGTGATCGTCATCGACGGGCGAGCACGCGGTATCGTCACCCGCGATCTGGTGACCGGTAAGGTCGAAGCGCAGATGGCCGACGTGGTGGTGCTGTGCTCCGGCGGCTACGGCAACGTCTTTTACCTGTCGACCAACGCCAAAGGCTGCAACGCGACCGCGACTTGGCGCTCCCATCGGCGCGGCGCGCTGTTCGCCAACCCCTGCTACACGCAGATCCACCCGACCTGCATCCCGCAAAGCGGCGACTACCAGTCCAAGCTCACGCTGATGAGCGAGTCGCTCCGCAACGACGGGCGCGTCTGGGTGCCCAAGAACCCGGCCGATTGCACCAAGGACCCGGCCAGCATTCCGGAAGGCGAGCGCGACTACTACCTCGAACGCCTGTACCCGAGCTTCGGCAACCTGGTGCCGCGCGACATTGCTTCGCGGCGCGCCAAGGACATGTGCGATCAGGGCAGGGGCGTGGGGCCCGACGTGGCCGGCGTTCGGCGCGGCGTCTACCTGGACTTCGCCGATGCGATCAAGCGCCTCGGCCGCAGCGTGGTGGTCGAGCGCTACGACAACCTGTTTCAAATGTACGAGCGCATCACGGGCGAAAATCCCTACGACGTGCCGATGCGCATGTACCCAGCCATCCACTACACGATGGGTGGGCTATGGGTGGACTACGACCTCGAGAGCACCATCCCGGGGCTGTTCGTCGGTGGCGAAGCCAACTTCTCGGACCATGGCGCCAATCGCCTGGGCGCCAGTGCGCTGATGCAGGGTCTGGCCGACGGCTACTTCATCCTACCGGTCACGGTAAGTAACTTCCTGGCCTCGCACAAGCCCGGTGGTGTCGACGCGAGTCACGCCGCCGCCCGTCAAACGCTCTCCGAAGTGGAGGAGCGCCTGAACAAGCTGCTTTCGATCAAGGGTCGGCGCACGCCGGACTCCTTCCACCGCGAGCTCGGCGCGCTGGTCTGGGACCAATGCGGCATGGCGCGCACCCAAGCGGGGCTGGAGCTGGCGCTGACGAAGATTGCCGCCTTGCGCGAGGAGTTCTGGCAAAACCTGAACGTGCCCGGCAGCGGCGAGGAGCTGAATCAGTCGCTCGAAAGGGCGGGGCGCGTCGCGGACTTCCTGGAGTTCGGCGAGCTGATGTGCCGCGATGCGCTGCACCGACAGGAGTCGGCGGGCGGCCATTTCCGTGAGGAGTATCAGACGGACGACGGCGAGGCCAAGCGCAACGACGCGGACTTCTCGTACGTCGCGGCCTGGGAGTACACCGGCGACCTGTCGAGCCCCAA
>DATDEV010000050.1:0-3533 GCA_036522995.1 Polyangiaceae bacterium | reverse complement strand
CGGCCGCGCCGAAACCATCGCGCGCTACGTGACCAGCCGTCATCAAGGCGTTCAGGAGCCGAGCGCTCCCGCCGGCAACGCGGCGCTCAGGAGCTGAGCGCGTCGTAGCGACGCAGCTCGCACTCGATCGCGCCGTTGTAGACGAGCAGGAACTTGTCCGCCCGCAGCGGCAGCTCGAACGACCGCGGCACGATCAGGCCGCGCTGATAGCCCTGAAAGCGACGCAGCGCACCCGCCAGCTCTTGACTCAGGTTGGCACCGCGACTCAGGCGCTCGCCGTAGGGCGGATTGACGACCAGCCCGCCGCTGTCGGCGCTCGGCACCGCGCTGGTCACCGGCTGCTCGCGCAAGCTCAGGCGCAGACCTGCGCTGGCAGCATTGGCTCGCGCGGCCTCGAGCGCCTTCGGATCCTGGTCCGAGCCGAATAGCGGCAACGTGAGCTCCTGGGCAGCGTCGCGCGCCTGCTGGCGGAGCTCGCTCATTTGCCGCTCTGCGGCGGCGTCGAAGTCGGCCCAGCGCTCGAAGCCGAAGTCGCTGCGCGAAAGCCCAGGCGCACGCCGGGCCGCCCACAGGCCAGCCTCCAGGAGCAGCGTGCCGGAACCGCACATCACGTCCACCAGCGGCGAGCAGCGATCCCAACCCGAGTAGCGCAGCAGCGCGGCCGCCAGCGTCTCCTTGATGGGCGCGGCGCCCTGCTGCTGCCGGAAGCCGTGCTCGTGCAGCGAGTCCCCGGAGTAGTCCAGGTAGACGGTGGCGCGGTCCTTGACCAGATGCACGAACAGCTGCACGTCGGGCGCCCGGCGATCGACGCTGGGCCTTGCGCCCAGCTGCTCGCGCAGCTGATCGACGACGGCGTCCTTGCTGCGTTGCGCGATGTACTGCGTGTGCGTCAGCCGGCTCGAACGACACGCTGCGCGCACCGCGAGTGTGTGACTCGGGTCGAGCACCCGCCGCCAATCGATGGCTTTGACTCCGGCGTAGAGCGCGTCTTCGTTCGGACACGCGAACTCGGCCAGCGGCTCGAGCACGCGCTGGGCAATGCGCGACCACAGGCAGGCGAAGTAAGCGTCCTTCGCCTCCGCGCCGAAGTGCACCCCACCGCGATCCGCACGCACGCGCGGCAGTCCTAGCTCGAGCAGCTCGTCGCGCAGCAGCGGCTCGGTGCCCTTGGCGGCAGTGGCGAAGAATCGCGGCTGTGGGCGCTGTATTTCGCTCATTTTTGCCTACGTCGAGCTCAGGGGCGCCCGAGCTTGCGCGCCGCGCGCAGCACCGATTCGTCGCCCGTCAGCCGCTCGAGCGTCGCCAGCTCCACCCAGCGCGCCCCCGCCACCTCGTCGCGAGCCTCGAGCTCGAGCGTCTCGGCGCGAAAACAGAAGCGCACGTCGAAGTGCTCGTGCTCCGGCTCGTCCTTGCGCGCCGGAATCGAGTGAATGTCCACGTCGAAGATCTCGGCCGGGGCGTGCCGGCCCAGCGCGATGCCCGTTTCTTCCAGGACCTCTCGCCGCGCAGCCGCCTCCAGGCTCGCGTCGTCGGGCTCGACGTGGCCCCCCGGCTGCAGCCACAGCCCGAGCTTCTTGTGCAGGATGAGCAGGAGTGCGTCGCCAGTGGGTGAGACAACGAAAGCGCTGGCCGTCAGGTGACCGGGCTGGAAGCTCGAGCGCGAAAACGGCGCCGGGCAACCCAGCAGCTCCGTGATGCGCTGTCGAAACCCGAGCTCCCGCGCGTCGCTAGGTACGTAGCTCGCCAGGGCGCGCCGAGCCGTCTCCAAAAGCATGCGGCCCTTGTCCGTCAGTCCGTCGCGAGCAGCAACCGGATTCGCTGACGAAAGGCGGCGAGGTGGCGCCGCACGCCACCTCGCTTGGCAAGCACTCGAGCCGATGCTGGCGCCGTTGGCGACCTTGACATGGTTGTCTTTAGGGTTAACTATAAACGGGTAAGGCAATCACTCCGGAGGTCCCGTATGAAATCGCCGCCCAAAGGCTGGCCGCGCCTCAGCTGCTCCGTCTTCTATCGCCATCCCCCAGCGGCCATCGACTGGCTGTGCACGGCTCTCGGCTTCGAATGCCGGCTCAAGGTCGAAGGCGACCAGGGGCAGATCGTGCACAGTGAGCTGGTGTTCGGGGAAGCGGTCGTGATGGTAGGCGGCGTCGACGGCGCGCTGGACTACCAGAAGCGCTTCCGCAGCCCGCTCGACATCGGCGGCGGCGTCACGCACGCGCTGGCCTTCTATGTGGACGACGTCGATGCGCACCATGCCCGCGCGCTCGCGGCCGGCGCCGAGATCTTTCGCGAGCCCACGACCCAAGACTACGGTGACGACTATTGGTCGGATCGCTCTTACGGCCTCTACGATCCGGAAGGGCACATCTGGTTCTTCATGCAGCGCATGCGGGGCTAGCTTGGCGGAGCATCTCGACCGCACCTTACTGGCCCTGGCCGATCCAACACGGCGCGGCGTGGTCGATCTGCTGCGGCAACGGCCGCGACAGGCCGGGCAGCTCGCCGAGCTTCTCGACACCAGCCGCCCGGCCATGAGCCGTCACTTGCGAGTCCTTCGCAAATCAGGCTTGGTCAGTGAGCAGGGCATGCCTGAAGACGCGCGAGCCCGCCTGTACAGCCTGGAGCGTGAGCGCTTCGAGGAGCTGCGCGATTGGCTGCAAGAGGTCGAAGCGTTCTGGGGTGACCAGCTGCAGGCGTTCAAGGCGCACGCCGAGCGGCGGAAGCGCTCGCCATGAGCGAGCCGGCGCGCGGCGACCAGGCGCGGGTCAGCGTGCTCGTCGAACTGCAGCTAGCCGAGGCCTTTCGTGTGTTCACGGAGGAAATCGACGCTTGGTGGCGCACCGGGGCGCGCTACCGCATCGGCAAGAATCGCAGCGTGGTGCATCTGGAGTGCAAAACCGGAGGAAGGCTGTTCGAGCGCTTCGAAACCGCCGGCGGTCGTCCCAAGACCGTCGAGACCGGGCAAGTGCTCGCGTTCGAGCCGCCGACACGGCTGTTGCTCGAGTGGCGCGCCGTCAACTTCACGCCGAACGAGCGCACCGAGGTCGAGGTCACGTTCGCGCCCAGCCCCAGTGGCACGCTGGTCACCGTCAGGCACTACGGCTTCAGCCAGCTGCGGCCGGATCACCCGGTGCGCCACGGCGCCGACGTCCCCGTGTTCATCCGCAATATGGGCATGTGGTGGGGAGACCTGATGTCCGCGCTGAGGGAATACGCGAGCCGATGAATCGCTCGACCATCACGATGGCGGATTCCGAGTCTGCGAGCTAACAGTCTACTCCCGCATGTTCACTCCCAAGCTGCGCTTGTTCCTCGCCCTGGCTGCGTTTGCCATCGGCGCGTACCGTGTCGTGGCAAGCGATTACGTCGGATTCGTGTGGCTGGGCGCCGCCGCGCTGCTTGGCTACGGCTACTTCAAGTATGGCAGCGTTTGGCTGGCGTTTCGCCAGGTGGCGCGTGGACGTATGGACCACGCTGCGCGACTGCTCGAGCAAGTCAAACGGCCCGAGGCGCTCGGCTCGCAAGACCGCGCG
>DATDEV010000049.1:0-6487 GCA_036522995.1 Polyangiaceae bacterium | reverse complement strand
GCGCGGCAGCGCTTGGCTGACCAGCTCGGGCACTCGCCATTCGCCTGAGCCGTCGATGCCGGTCGCGAGCACGACCCGGCGAGCGCGGAGCCGGTGCGCGCCGCCGTCTACAGCGCCGTCGCACGGCACGACGAAGCAGCGCTCCGCCGTGTCGAAACTGAGCGCTCCCACCCGGGTGTCGGGCAATACCGGGATGCGCAGCACCTGCCGGTACCAAGCCAGGTACGCAGCCCAAAGCTCTTTGGGGATCAGGCCGAGCGTCTCCCAGCTGCCCTCGCCGTGCTGCGCCTCGTACCAGGCGCGCGGCGTCAAGCTGGGGATGCCCAGATCGGGGCCGGTCAGGTACTTGGGCGTACGCAGCGTGCGCATGCGCGCAAAATTCAGCCACGGGCCGGCGTGATCGAGCGGATTTTGATCGACCACGAGCACGTTGCCGACCCGCTCACGCGAAAGTCCGAAAGCCGCCGTGAGCCCGCTCTGGCCGGCGCCGACCACGACCACGTCGTAGATGGAGTCGCCGGCCTTGGTCTTGCGAGCCTCGAGCCAGGGGCGGCGCGGGTAGTCGAGCAGCGCGAGATCGCGCTCGACCTGACGCGAAAGCTCAGCGAGCTTGGCCGAGCGAGGTACAGTGCTCATGATTCGGACAGCTCTTGCCCGAGCAGGCGTCCGAGTCTGTCGTCGCTCAGCGCGCGCAGATGATTGACCTCACGCCCGTGGCGCAGCGCGATCAGCTCAGCCACGATGCTGACCGCGATCTCCTCCGGGCTGACGGCGCCGATGTCGAGCCCGACCGGGGCAAACAGCCGCTCGATGGGCACGTCCCCCTGGCGCTTGGCGAGCACGCGCTGCACGAGCCGCAGCACCTTGCGCCGGCTGCCGACCAGCCCCATGTAGCGCGCGGGCTGGCCCGAAGCCGCCTCCAGCGCGCGCTCGTCGAGCTGATGGTCGTGGGTCAGGATCAACACCCAGTCGCGCTCGTCGAGGCGACTTCGGCGTAGCACGTCGCTGGGATCGTCGAGCAGCAGCTGACACCCGGGAAAGCGCTCGCTGCTGTTGAGCTCTTCGCGTTCGTCCACCACCGTGACCTCATAGCCGACGCTGAGCGCCAACGCGGCAGTCGGCTTGGCGACGTGCCCCGCGCCGATCAACCACAAGCGCGGCGCCGGCAGGATCGGCTCGATGAAAATCTCCATCCGGCCCCCGCAGCACATGCCCAGATCGTGGGCGAGGTCGCGAACGAGCAGCTCGCCCTGCTCACGCTCCAGCGCCTGCTGCAGGGCCTCGAGCACCACGCGTTCGATGGCGCCGCCACCGACGGTGCCCAGCGTCGTGCCGTCCTGGCGTAGCAGCAGCCGAGCGCCCACCTGTTGGGGTGTGGAGCCCGAAACACGCACGACGGTTGCCAGCGCGCCACGCTGACGGCTCGTCAGCAGTTCGAGCAAAGCCTGAACGACGTCGCGCACGCTGTCTGACCTTTTGCCTGCTCGCTCGAGTCGTGAAGGTTTCGTCGAGCTCTCTTGGAACGAAACACGGCTTCAGCATGATAGCATGCCGGAATGGCCATCCGCTTCGTGCTGAACGGAAACGCCGTAGAAGTGGCGGACGCGCCACCCCACGCGACGCTCTTACAATGGCTCCGTGGTCGCGGCTTCTGCGGCACCAAGGAAGGCTGCGCCGAAGGTGAGTGCGGCGCCTGCGCGGTCGCGCTGGTCTGCAGCTCGCCCGGGGAGACCGGTAGTCATTTCGAGCCCGTCAACAGCTGCCTCTTGCCGCTGCACGCCGTGGCAGATCGCGAGCTGGTGTCGGTGGAGGGCATCGCCAGGTCGGAGCACGAGCTGCATCCGGTCCAGGCGGCGATGGTGGCCGCCGGCGGCTCGCAGTGCGGCTTTTGCACGCCGGGCTTCGTGGTCAGCCTGTTCTGCGAGTATTACCGGCCGGGCAGAAGCGGCTTCGATCCGGAAAGCATCAGCGGCAACCTGTGTCGCTGCACCGGCTATCGACCGATCGCCGACGTGGCGAGAGCGCTGCCGGCGCCGGCAGCCGACGACCCGCGGCTGGTGCAGCTGGGCCGGCGCGCCGCGCCGCTCGGGGCGACGCCCGATGCCTGGCCGGACTTTTACCGGCCCACTTCGCTGGCGGAGGCCTGGCAGGTTTTCGACGAACGGCCGGCGGCGCTGCCGATCGCCGGCGGCACCGACCTCGTGGTGTACGCCAACCAGCGCCATCAGCGCTTCGAAGCGCTAATCTCGCTCGAAGCGCTGCCCGAGCTGCAGGAGCTGTCGGCCTTTTCCGACGAGCTCGTGATCGGCGCCGGCGTCACGCTCTCGCGCATCGAGCATTTCCTCGAATCGGCCGCGCCCGACGCCCGGCTCTTGCGCGAGCTACTTCCCCTGTTCAGCTCGCGGCTGATCAGAAACCGCGCGACGCTGGGCGGGAACCTGGGCACCGCTTCCCCGATCGGCGACGCGGCGCCGGCGCTGCTCGCGCTAGGCGCCAGCCTGGAGCTGGTGAGCCGCTCCGGCTCGCGCAGTCTGCCGCTGGCCGACTTCTTCAGCGATTACCGCCGCACCGCGCTGGGGCCCGGCGAGCTGATTCGAGCAGTGAAGCTGGTGCGACCGCTACCCACGCTGCAGCGCTTCTACAAGGTGAGCAAACGCTTGCTCGATGACATTTCGACCGTGGCGGGCGCCTTCGCGCTGTCGCTCGACGAGCATGGCAACGTGACTCGACTGGGCGTCGGCTTCGGCGGCGTGGCCGCCACGCCCCTGGCCGCGCCGGAGCTCGAGCGTTTGGCACTGGGCAAGCCCTGGAACGAGACGACGCTGCGGCTGCTCGAAGCCGAGGCAGAGCGGCTCGGCACGCCGCAGAGCGACCTGCGCGGCAGCGCTGCTTACCGGCGCGCCATGCTGGTCAAGCTGCTGCAAAAGTTCTTTCACGATAGCGTCGCCAGCGCGGAGGCGGCCGAATGAGCGTCGGCAAACCCATCAGTCACGAAGCGGCAACGCTGCACGTCACCGGGCGCGCCAGCTACGTCGAAGACCAGGCGCTCGGCGTCGCGCGCCTGGCGTATGCCTGGCCGATCGCAAGCCCGCATGCCCACGCGCGCGTGCTGGGCATCGACCCCAGCGCTGCAACGGGCATGGCGGGCATGCTGTGCGTCCTGCAGGCCAGCGACGTCCCGGGAGAAAACGACGTCGGGCCCGTACGCCACGACGAGCCGCTCTTTCCGGCCGAAGTGTGCTTTCACGGGCAACCGGTGGCCTGGGTGGTTGCCGAGAGCGTGGAGCAGGCGCGGCTCGCGGCCGAGCGCGTGAAGGTCGACTACGAGCCCCTGCCGGCCATCACCTCGATCGAGAGCGCCATCGCCCAAGGCAGCTTCCACACGGAGCCCGAGCGCATGCTGCGCGGCGAGCCACAGCAGGCGCTGGCTGCGGCGACCGAGCAGCTGGCAGGCGAGCTGTTCGTCGGCGGGCAAGAGCATTTCTATCTGGAGACTCAAGCCGCGCTGGCCGTGCCCGAAGACGACGGCATCCTGGTGCACTCGTCGACCCAGCACCCCACGGAAACGCAGGAGATCGTGGCGCGCGTGCTGGGCCTGCCCAAGCACCAGGTGACCGTGCAGTGCCTGCGCATGGGTGGAGCCTTCGGCGGCAAGGAGACGCAGGCGAACCTGTGGGCGGGCCTGGCCGCGCTCGCCGCCAAGAAGCTCGGCCGACCGGTGCTGGTACGCCTGACGCGAAAGCAGGACACGAGCATGACCGGCAAGCGTCACCCGTTCCTGGGTCGCTTCCGGGTCGGCTTCGAACGCGACGGCAAGCTGAGCGCGCTGCTATTGGAGCTGTACAGCGACGGCGGCTTCAGCCTCGACCTCAGCTCGCCGGTGCTGTTTCGCGCCATGTTCCACGCCGACAATTGCTACCTGCTGCCGCACGTGGAGATCGTCGGGCGCATCTGCAAGACCCACGTCGTCTCGCACACGGCCTTCCGCGGCTTCGGCGGGCCGCAGGGCATGATCATGATCGAGGAGATCATGGACCGCATCGCTCGCCAGCTGGGCATACCGCCGCATGTGGTGCGTGAGCGCAACTTCTACCGGCCCGGCGACACTGCGCATTACGGCCAGGAGATCAAGGACGCGGAGCGCATCACCCGCATCTGGAGCGAGCTGCAAGCCTCGAGTGACTTTGCCAAGCGCACGACCGAGCTTGCGGCTTTCAACGCCGCGCATCCGCACCTCAAGCGCGGCATCGCCATCACGCCAGTCAAGTTCGGCATTTCGTTCACGACCGCCTTTTTCAATCAAGCCGGCGCGCTGGTGCTCATCTACAAGGACGGCAGCGTGCAGGTGAACCACGGCGGCACCGAGATGGGCCAGGGCTTGCACACCAAGATGGGGCAGATCGCTGCGCACGCGCTGGGCCTACCGCTCAGCGCCATTCGGCTGATGGCCACCCGCACCGACAAGATCCCGAACACCTCGGCGACGGCGGCATCGAGCGGTTCGGACCTCAACGGCGCGGCGGTCAAGGCCGCCTGCGACACCCTCAAAGAGCGGCTCGCAGCGGTCGCCGGGCGACGCTTTCAGGCCGCCCCGGCCGACGTGGTGTTCGAGGACGGCCAGGTCTATCCCTGGATGCGCCCCGAAGACGCCGTCCCGTTCAGCGCGATCGTCAGCCAAGCCTACCTCGACCGCACACCGCTGTTCGCCGCCGGCTACTACCGCACGCCCAAGATTCATTTCGACAGCAAGACCGGACGCGGTAAGCCCTTTCACTACTACGCCTATGGCGCGGCGGTGAGCGAGGTAGAGGTCGATGGCTTCACCGGCCAGTACCGGCTGCTCCGCGCCGATCTGCTGCACGACGTGGGCACGTCGCTGTCGCCGCTGATCGATCGCGGCCAGGTGGAGGGCGCCTTCATCCAGGGCGTCGGCTGGCTCACGACCGAGGAGCTGGTGTGGAGCCCCGAGGGCGCGTTGTCTTCGAGTGGTGCCTCCACCTACAAGCTGCCGACCCTGGGTGAGTGCCCGCCGATTTTCAACGTCGAGCTGCTGGCACGTGCAGAGGAGCCGGGCGTGGTCTACGGTAGCAAGGCCGTGGGCGAACCTCCCTTCATGCTCGCGCTCAGCGTCCGCGAGGCCCTGCGCGCCGCGGTGGCCTCGTTCGGCAACGGTGGCGGCGTGGAGCTGGCGTCGCCCGCCACGCCCGAAGCCGTATTCTGGGCCATCGAAAAGCTGCGCAGCAAGGCCGAGCGCGCGCTGCGCGCCGCCGAGTGATGACCGGCGCGGAGCTCGAGCAAATCCAGTCCGTGCTGGACGGCGCGGTCGAAAAGTCTCGGCGTAACCACGCCGGCGCGCCCGCCAACTACATTCCCGAGCTGGCCAACGTGCCGCTCGAGCGCACCAGCGCGGCCGTGATGCTGACCAGCGGCGAGTGCCTGACCGCGGGTGACGCGGAGGGACACCAGTTCACATTTCAGAGCTCGGCCAAGCTCTTGCCGCTGATCGGGCTGCTCGAGGAGCGCGGGCCGGTGGAGGTGTTCGAGACCGTGGGTTCGGAGCCTTCGGGAGACAGCTTTGGCTCGGTGGCGCGGCTCGAAACCCACGGCCCCATACCGGCCAACCCGCTGATCAACTCCGGCTCGATCGCGCTGTGCGGGCAGCTGCCGGGCAGCGTCGAGAAGCGCGTTGCCTGGCTCGAGCGCTGGGCGCAGCGCCTGTATGGCGCGCCGCTCAGCATCGACCAACGGGTGCGCGAGAGCGAGCGCGCCACGGCCGATCGCAACCGCTCGATCGCGTATTTTTTGAAGCACGGCGGCGTGATCCACGGCGACGTGGAAGAGACGCTGAGCGTCTACTTCGCGCTCTGCGCGCTGACTGGAACCGTGCGCAACGCCGCACAGTTGCCGGCCACGCTGGCCAACGGCGGGCGCGTGCCGGGCAGCGATCAACGCCTGCTCAGCAAGCAAACGGTGGCGATCGTGGTCTCGATCATGGCCACCTGCGGCATGTACAACGAGTCCGGTAACTACCTGGTCGCCACCGGCATGCCGGCCAAGAGCGGGGTGAGCGGCGTGATCGTGGCCGTGGTGCCGGGCGTGGCGGGCGTAGCCGTCTCCAGCCCGCGCCTGAACGAGAAGGGCGGCTCGGTGCGCGGGCACCTGATCCTGCGCGAGCTGTCGCGCAACCTGGGCTGGCACTTCGCGCTAGCCGCCGACACCCGCGCCCGCCTCGTCAAGCCTTGAGGCGCGCGTCATTGGCTGCTTCCGTGCTCGTGTTCGTGCAGTACCGGAGGGGCTGCCACGCCGCAGCCGAGCCCTGCAGAAACTGCCGTAGCGGCGTCGGGTTTCATCGAGCGGGGAGCCCTCGGCGGAGCGGGGCGAGCCTCGCGCGTGCAGCGCCTGCGCGGAGCGCGGGAGCGCGAGGGTACGAGGCGCGGCGACGGAGGGAGGCGTCAAACCTGAAGTCTCGAAGTCTGCGGTCCGCCTC
>DATDEV010000048.1:0-3024 GCA_036522995.1 Polyangiaceae bacterium | reverse complement strand
GGCCACGCCCCACAACATCACACCTGGCCACGCCAGCCGTAACGGCCGCTCGCTTGCTGATTTGCCAAGCGCCAAACCGGGCTGGCCTTGACCGTGGGTTGGGTGTACTTGGGCTTCGACCTCGGCCCCTCCGCCCCGGTGGACTACGCTGTTTGCCTTCCTAGGCCGCCTATTCTGACTGAGTAGTGCTAGAGACTACGATGATGGCTGGCGAATCGGTGGTCGCGTGGGACTCGAGTCCTGCTCGCCTGCTGGGCGCCGCGGTCGCATGCGCCGCGTTGGTCTGGGCATGCGGGAACGCCGCTTCGCCTTCCGGCCACATTGAAGGCGGCGGCACCGCGGGCGGCGAGGCTACCGGGGGCAGCGAGGCTACTGGGGGCAGCGGGGCTACTGGAGGCAGCGGGACTGCTGGGGGCAGCGGCGGTAGCGCGGGCCTAGGGAGCTCTGGCGGGGCGACCGCTTCCGGCGGAGCCAACGCAGGCGGTGCCGAACCCGACGCCGCCGGCTACGCCATCGTCGGCCGGGACATCTTTCCACCCCTTCTGCAGCGCGTGCTCGCTGTCGATTGCCAACCCCTCGCAGGCGGCTCCGCTGAGTGCACCTCCGACAGCGACTGCGGCGAGGGCAGGGCGTGCGTGTGTAGCCAACTTGCCGGGCGGAATCGCTGCGTTCCTGCTGAATGTCGGACCAGCGCAGAATGTGTCGACGCGCCCTGTTTGCTCAGCTTGGGCAGCGCGCCCAACGGCTGTTGCGTGTTCGGAAACGCGGGGCTGTTTTGCGGCCGCAAAGACAGCGCGTGCTTCGGCGGCGACGACTGCCCGGGCAACGGGCGAGCCTGCATCTACGTTGCGAGCAGCGACCGCTTCGAGTGTCAACCCTCGCTGTGCACCTGCGACGGTTGAAGGGGCGCCGCGGTCAGCACCTTGAGCGTCCACGCGCAGTGCGTCAGCGTCCTCGCGTTGATTGCCAGGTTTCAGCGGCTACTCGCGCCACGAGAGGTAGAGCCTCAAGTTCTCGAGCTTCAGCCTGATGGTCTCGACGGTATCGCGAATCTGCCGCTCGAGGCCTCGAGCGTCCCGGCCTGCCGACGATAACGAGCGCTGTCGCTCCGGAGCAACCTGACGTTCGTACCGACTTTCTTCCTGGTCAAGCATGGGGCTGCCTACAATCGAAGCAAAGCTCGTGCCGCTGCGACCGAGTGGCGCGGCCTGTCCAGAGAACTAGCAGCGCCTACGGTGAATCCTGAATGTGGGCTCCAGTGGCGCGCCTGCGCCATAGTGCCTCGGACCATCGACGCAATGCCTCAGGGGCGAGCGAAGATTTGAGCGAGCTCTTCGTCGTCCGGGGATTGGCCGAGCGGGGTTGGTCGTTTCTTGGCATCACCGAAAAGGCACGTTGCCCATGCTGGCGGGGGTTTCGGTGTCGCCGACGTTGCCGACCAGGGGCTGGCCGTAGCCGAGCTCGCCTTTGTTGGCGGAGCCCCAGCAGCGTACGGCGTGGCGGGCGTTTCGAAGATGCTGATGTTGCCGACGCGCGCGTAGCCGAGCTGGCCGAAGTCGTTGGTGCCCCAGCAACGCACGGCGCCGCTCGTGAGGACGGCGCAGTTGTGATTTTGTCCGGCCGCCAGCTGTATCACGTCGCCACCCACCGGGACGTCTCCGCCCGTGTTGGCTTCGACGAGGTTGCCGATGTTGGCGTAGCCGAGTTGGTGACTGACGCCGGTACCCCAGCAGCGCACCGCTCGCGTGGAGAGCAAGGCGCAGGTGTGTTGCAGTCCCAGCGCGAGCGCCGTAACGGTGCCGCCCACGTTCACGTCGCCCGCGCTGGCAGGCGTCTCGTCGTCGCCGATGTATTCTTCCGGCGCCGGGTAACCGAGCGCGGCGCCGCCCCAACAGCGAATATTACCGCTCGTCAGTAAGGCACAGCTCGTGTACTTCGGCCAACCAGATGGCTCCACCGGGGCCGCCAGGATCTCCAGGAGACGCGCCGCTTTCGCCGCCGGCGCCGGGCGCGCCGCTGCAAACGCATGCGCAAGGCTAGGTGCGCAGCTAGAGACGCGCAAGCTCAACCGAGGGCCGGCACTACCCATGATTACGCACTAACGAGCGAGCGCGGCAGCCTTCTACGCGCGCCGGACTGGAAACGGCATGCTGGAGCGGCGGTCACGGGCTTGCTAGCGTGACCGCCCCTCATGCCTGCCATTTCGCGCGGTCAACTATTGGAGCCGTGCTGGCAGGGCATGCGCTTCCATTTACGGCCGGCGCTGGTGCTGCAGGCGTGCGCGCTGGCGATCGTGTGCGGCTACTTCTGGTCGCCGCAGGTTCACGATGCGCTCGACGTGGTCGGGGCTTTGAAGGTCCGCTACGGCTACCTGTATTCGGCGATCGCGACCTGTATTTTTGGCGGGCTCATCCCCTACCTG
Source organism: Polyangiaceae bacterium (assembly GCA_036522995.1). Taxonomy (GTDB): domain Bacteria; phylum Myxococcota_A; class Polyangia; order Polyangiales; family Polyangiaceae; genus PMG-095. The sequence continues at coordinate 602 of DATDEV010000048.1, read as the reverse complement.
GTGCTCACACTGGCGGGGCGCATCCCCCGCGAGCGGCGCTGGAGCGAGCTGGCCTTCTATTTGCTACTTTGGTTCTGGAAGGGCATCGAGGTCGACACCTTGTATCGCGCCCAAGCGGCATGGTTCGGTGAAAGCCCGAGCTTCGGCACCATCGCGATCAAGACCGCCGTCGATCAATTCGGCTACGTGCCCCTGTGGGCGGCGGCCAGCCAGGTGCTGCTGTTCACCTGGAAGGACGCAGATTTTTCGGTTTCGGCCACGCGCGCTGCGTTCGAACGGCAGCCGTTCGCGCAGCGTGTGCTCGTAGTCACCTGCTCCACGTGGGTGGTGTGGATACCGGCCGTCGCCATCATTTACTCGCTGCCGTCCGCCCTGCAAGTACCGCTCTTCAATCTCGTGCTTTGTTTCTGGTGTCTGCTGATGAGCTTCATCAGTCGTGAGTCGTGAGCACCGACGTGCGCCTCACGCAGCCCGAGCTGCCGCAGCTCGCCCGGCTGAGCGGCTGCGCGAAGGTCTACTCGAGCACCAAGTCAAGATCGACCTCACGTCTCGCGTGAGCAAGCTCGAGGGCCAACGTCGCCTCGCAAAGCGCTGCCGGGAAA
>DATDEV010000047.1:0-5512 GCA_036522995.1 Polyangiaceae bacterium | reverse complement strand
CCCTCACGGCGCCGCCGCCCCCGCTTCCGCGTCCGCCCCTCACGGCGCCGCCACCTCCGCGTTCGCCGGTCACCGCGCCGCCGCCCCCGCTCTCGCGTCCGCCCGCTGCACCTGTCGCTGCCCCGCCAATCGCGCACGCCGCCGACGATCCCGCGGGCTATCGCTTTCTGTACCAGCACTTCGAACGCAAGGGCGACCGCGACGGCGCCTACCGTGCCGCGCTGTGTCTCGAAGCGTTAGGCGAAGCCGACATCAACGAATCGCTATTGGTCGCCAGCAGCCGTCCGGAGGGCTTGCAAGCCATTCGCGGCACGCTGTCATACGCCGACTGGAACGAGCACCTGGCGCTCGGCGCGAGTGAGCCCGAGACGACCGCCCTCTTGCGGGCACTGGGTCCGGCGCTCGGGCGCGTGGGCTTTCAATACGCGCGCCGCCAACGTCGCACGCTCGAGCCGCCTGCGGAGACGCGGCAGCAGCTCGACACGAGCACCACCACCTTGGCCCGGACTCTGCAATGGGCGTCGCGCCTGCTATGCGTGCCCGCGAGCGAGCTGGTCGTACTGCCGGAGCTGGTCGGCACGCTCGGTCTGCTGCCCGCAGCCGAACAGCCCCTGCTCGCCTGCGGGCGAGCGCTCGGCAGCGGCTTCAGCCTGGCCGAGCTGGCCTTCCTGTGGGCGCGCGAGCTGTCGTTTGCTCGCCCCGAAGCTGCAGCGCTCTGCTATTTCCCGAGCGTGTGGGAGCTCTCGCAACTGCTCGAGGCCGCACTGGCAGTCGGCGGCGCGGCCGGACTGGGCGGCTTGGACACGGAGGCCAAGCGCATCGCCAGCGGGCTCAAACGCGAGGTGCGGGGTGCGGCGCTCGAGGCGCTCGTCGACGCGACCCAGCGTTTCGACCGGGGCAACCTGGCGGTGCGGGCGAGCGAGTTCACGCGCGCCGCCGAGCTGGTCGCAGGCCGGGTGGCCCTGACGGCCTGCGGCGATCTCGAGCTGGCGCTGGGCTTGGCCGAGCGGTTTCCGCGCGGGCACGTCACCGGGCCCGCCGAGCGACGCGCCGATTTGCTGCGCTTCACGGTCAGCCCGCAGCTGGGAAGGATTCGCACGACGCTCGGCGTGGCCCTCGGTTAGAGTCGCCCGCGCCCGCATGAGATTCTCGATCGCGCCCGCGCCGTGCAGCGTAGAGGCACTGCGGCTGCGCGAGGCCGCAGCCTACAACTCGCCCTGGCGTCGCTTTGGTCCGTACCTATCGGAGCGCCAGTGGGGCACCGTGCGGGAGGACTACAGCGCCCAGGGCAACGCCTGGGAGTACTTTCCTCACGATCACGCGCGCAGCCGCGCCTACCGCTGGGGCGAGGACGGCCTGGCCGGCTTGAGCGATCATCGCCAGCGCATCTGTATTTCGCTGGCGCTCTGGAACGAGCGCGACCCGATCTTGAAGGAGCGGCTGTTCGGCTTGACCAACGCCGAGGGTAACCACGGCGAGGACGTCAAGGAGCAGTACTTCTACCTCGACGCGACGCCCACGCACTCCTACCTGAAGATGCTCTACAAGTATCCGCAGGCAGAGTTCCCTTACGCGCGGCTGGTGGAAGAAAACGCTCGCCGCAGCGCCCAAGAGCCGGAGCTGGAGCTGGTCGACCTGGGTGTGTTCGACGACGGTCGCTACTTCGACGTCTTCGTCGAGTACGCCAAGGCCTCGCCCGATGACATCTTGTGTCTGGTGACGGTAATCAATCGCGGTCCCGACGTGGCGCGACTGCGCGTGCTGCCTCAGGTCTGGTTCCGCAATACCTGGTCCTTCGAGCCCACGTCGCCCAAGCCACGGCTGTGGGCTGACGCGCCGGGCAGCGTGCGGCTGACACATCCCGAGCTCGCGGAGTTCAACCTATATTTCGCGGGTGATGCGGAGCTGCTGTTCACCGAAAACGAGACCAACGCCCCGCGGCTGTGGGGTGCTGCTGCTGGCGGTGGTCCGTACAAGGACGCCTTCCACGAGTACGTCGTCGAAGGGCGACGCGACGCGCTGTCAGGCAACGGCGCCGGCACCAAAGTCGCGGCACACCATCGGCTGGAGCTCGCGCCCGGCGCTTCGGCGCAGCTGCGCCTGCGCCTGAGTCGCGCGCCGCAGCCCGCTCCGTTCGCCGACTTCGACGCCGTGCTCGCTGTGCGCCGGGCCGACGCCGATCAGTTCTACTTCGAGCTGCAGCACGACCTCGAAAGCGAGGACGCGCGACTCGTGCAGCGCCAGGCCTTCGCCGGTATGATCTGGTCCAAGCAGTACTTCGGCTACGACGTGCGGCGCTGGCTCGAGGGCGACCCGGGACAACCCCCGCCTCCCGCCGAACGCAATCACGGACGCAACGTCGAGTGGGACCACCTGGTCAACGACGAGATCATCTCCATGCCCGACAAGTGGGAGTACCCCTGGTACGCGGCCTGGGATCTGGCGTTTCATTGCCTGCCGCTGGCGGTGATCGATCCCGAGTTCGCCAAGCAGCAGCTCGTGCTGCTCACGCGCGAATGGTACATGCACCCGAACGGCCAACTGCCTGCCTACGAGTGGGCGTTCGGCGACGTCAACCCACCCGTTCACGCCTGGGCGGCCTGGCGCGTCTATCAGATCGATCGCAAGCAGACCGGCCGCGGTGACGTGCAGTTTCTGGAGCGCATCTTTCACAAGCTGATGCTCAACTTCACCTGGTGGGTGAACCGCAAGGACGCCGAGGGCCGCAACGTGTTCCAGGGCGGCTTTCTGGGCCTGGACAACATCGGCGTGTTCGATCGCAGCAAGCCGCTACCGACGGGCGGCTTCATCAATCAATCGGACGGGACGGCCTGGATGGCCATGTACTCGCTGAACTTGATGCGCATCGCCCTCGAGCTGGCGCAGCACAACGACGTCTACGAGGACATTGCCAGCAAGTTCTTCGAGCACTTCCTGCATATCGCGGAAGCCATGACCAAGATCGGCTCCGAGGATCAGGGGCTGTGGGACGACACCGACAAGTTCTACTACGACTGCTTGTGCCTGCCCGGCACCGCGGCGATCCCGATGCGTCTGCGCTCGATGGTCGGCCTGATCCCGCTGTTTGCGGTCGAAGTGCTCGACTCCGACCTGCTCGAGAGCTTGCCGGGCTTCGAGGCGCGCTCGCGCTGGTTCCTCGAGCATCGGCCCGACCTGGCAGCCCTGGTCTCACGTTGGCAAGAGACGGCGACCGAACAGCGTCATCTGCTGTCGCTGCTGCGCGGGCATCGCATGAAGAAGCTGCTGCTGCGCATGCTGGACGAGACCGAGTTCCTGTCCGAATACGGGGTGAGAGCGCTATCACGCCAGCATCTGGCGCAGCCGTTCATGCTGCACGTACAGGGCCAGGAGTTCAGCGTGCAGTACTTACCGGCCGAGTCCGAGTCCGGGCTATTCGGCGGCAACTCGAACTGGCGCGGGCCAATCTGGATGCCCGTCAACTACCTGATCATCGAGAGCCTACAGAAGTTTCATCATTACTATGGTGACGACTTCAAGGTCGAGTGCCCCACCGGCTCGGGTACGTTCATGACGCTGCTCGAGGTGGCCGACGAGCTGTCGCGCCGCCTGTGTAAGCTATTCTTGCGCGACGAGCAGGGCAAACGGCCGGTGCTGGGCGATAGCGCGCTGCTGCAAGAGGATGCGCACTTTCGAGACTACGTGCCGTTCTACGAGTACTTCCACGGCGACAGTGGGCGCGGCGTCGGTGCCTCGCACCAGACCGGTTGGACGGGGCTCGTGGCCAAGCTGCTCCAACCACGCCGCTAGCTGCGCGCCGAGCCCGCTTGGCGCTCAATGCAGGGGGGTGAAGTACGCGAATGCCGGCAATACCAGCAGCAGGAAGGCCACCGTGCTTACCACGAAAACCGAGCTGGTCATGTCGGTGTCGAGCTCGAACGAAATCGCCAGGTAGTTGGCGAGCAGCGCGCTAGGTACGAAGCCGTAGAGCAAGAGGATGCGCGAATCGAGCGCTCCGAGGCCGAACAGCCAGGCCAGCGTGCCGTAGTAGAGCGGGTACAACGTCGTGCGGTAGGCGAAGGACACCACATTCTCGCGCCAGTAGCGCGCCAGCTGCGCGCCGCGAAATAGCAAGCCGACAGCGGTGCCCGAGCAGGCGGTGCCCAGGTAGATGAGCGGGCGCACGACCGCGCTCACGCTAGCAGGTCGCTCGACGCCGGCCAGGTTGAGAACCAAGCCGGTGCTGATGGTAGCCAGCGGCAGAAACACGCGCGGGTCGGTGACGTTGTCGAACAAGATGCGCCCGAGCGACTTACCGGAGGACGCGCCCAAACGGGAATAGATGCGAGCCACGGGAAAGCTGAACAGCAGCAGGTAGGTGGCGGCGAGCGCTTGCGAATAGGTCGCCTGAGCCAGGCCGCTTTCGCCGAACAGCACCAGCGCCACGAAGCCGAGCAGCGTGAAGCCATTGTTGCTCTGACTGAGCGCGGCGATGAACGCGCCGCGCTGCTCGCGCGCATGCCCCAGCCAGACGCTCACCAGCCAGGCAATACCGGCCGTCAGCATCCAGCCAGACGTGGCCAGGAAGGGCAGCGCCGCCGACGATCGATCGATGCGTGCGATCCACAGCGAGCACAGCGTGATCGCGGTTTGACACCCGTAAAAGGCGACGTCGAACAGTCGGCGCGACGCGGACGGGGGAGCGCCCAACCGGCGCCACAGCACCCCGAACGCCACCGGACCCAGTACCCAACCCACGACCGTGAGGTAGGGGAAAAGGAACTGGGCCATCACGGCGAGCGCTCATAGCACGCGCTGAGCGCGCCCGAGCAACGGATACGGTGAAAACCACGCGACTCGGGGCTAGGCTGTCCGCGAATGCTCGCCTCCCGGAACGTACGCTTGGGCTTGATCGCGCTGGCCGTGCTGGCAGCGCTGGGACTCTTGCTCTACCCGACCGACGAGAAGCGCGTGCGCGAAGCCGCCGAAGCGCTGATCGCCGCTGCCAACGAGAGCGAGGTCGATCTCGCCGCGGCGCTGGAAAAGCACGCGGTGGCGGACGTCTCGGTGAGCATCTCCGACTACCCGGAGGCGCTGCAGGGCCGAGCGGCGCTGGTCAGAGCCGCAGCGCGTGCGCGAGTCGGCGGCCAGAAGCTGCGCTTCCGTATGGAGACGGTCGAGATCTCGGTGGAGGGTAGCCACGCGCGCCTGAACGCCGACTTGGTTGCCAGCCTGCAGCTGGGGCTACGCGAGATGAAACAGGCACGCCATGGCGTGGCCCTGTTTCAGAAGCTGGACGGTCGCTTTCAGCTGGTCTCGGCCGAGGTCGGCTCCGAGCGTCACGACCAACCCGAAGCCCGCCCTTAGCGTCGCGGGACGGAGCCCCAAAGTTTTCGCAGGGTCTCGCCACGACGGATCAGGATGGCGGTACGCGCGCTCAGGCGCGGCGAATGTGCCAGGCCTTGGGCTGCACGAAAGCCTGAATGCCCAGCGTCGATAGCGTGGAGCCGATGCCGGAGTGCTTGCGGCCCGT
>DATDEV010000046.1:0-5727 GCA_036522995.1 Polyangiaceae bacterium | reverse complement strand
GTGAAGATCGGCTATGCCGCCGCCGGGCGCGACACGATGGCCGCCATCGAAGAGGAGCTGGCGGCCCCCACGCTCGGCGCCGCCGAAGCGCCGCTGATCGAAATCTCCGAGACGCCGGCCGGGCGAGAAACGATGGCGGCTATCGAGCAAGAGCTCAGCGAGGCGGCGCGACCACGGCTACACACCATGCCGTACGGCGATCGCATCTCGAACGCTCCCGGCGCGCGCGCCCCGAGCCGCGCGCCCGCTCCCCCTCGCGACAGTGCGCCCGAGATCAGCGTTCAGGCCGAAGCTGACCCAGCCGTCGAGGCGCCACGCGGCGCGCTGGATGCGGTCGATGCGCTCGAGATCTTCGAGCTTCTCACCTTCATCGTGCGCGGCAACAAGGTGGGCGATCTATCGACGGACGCCCTGCGGCGCCGCTTCGTCGCCGAGCACCTGCTGCACCGCGTCCCCAATCATACGCTCGACGCCGTCGAACGCATCGAAGTGACGCCCTGGACGGCCAAAGGCACCATGGTCGTTCGCGTCTGGTGCAAAGCGTAGATCAGGCCAGCGGGGCCGCGATGGCGAGCCGCACCGCCTCTATCAGTTGCTCGCGGCGCTCCTCGCCGAACTCTGCTGGATCGATCGGATCGTGAATCACGACGCGCACCGAGCAGCCGTCCGTGATGTGCGCGCCCTTGGCGGGCAACACCGCGCGGGTGCCCAGCACGCTGATGGGCAGGATGCGGCAGCCGCTCTGAAGCGCCAGGTGAAACCCGCCCTTGCGAAACGGGCCGAGCTCGCCCGTCTTGCTGCGCGTGCCCTCTGGAGCGATCCAGATCGACGTCCCGCCCTTCAGCACCTCGGCCGATGCCAGCAGCGTTTGGCGCGAGCTGTCACGGCTGCGGCGATCGAGCGCGATGAAGCCAGCGCTGTGCATGGCCCGCCCCCAAATCGGCACCCGGAACAGCTCCTGCTTGGCTACCATGCGGATGCGCCGCTCGAGCGACTGGTAGATCACCGGCACGTCGTAGAGCGACTGGTGATTCGACATCATCACGAAGCTCTCGCCCAGAGGCGCCCGCTCCAGCCCTTCCACATGCAAGTCGACGCGCGCCCGCTCGATGATCGCGCCGGACCACGCCCGCAAGCGCTCGTCGGTCTGCTCTGGCGTGAGCGTGCCGCGTAGCCCCTGCCAAATGGTCGGGACGCTGATGCGCAGCGTTTGCCAGATGGCATGGGCGATGTGTGGAAGCGTCACGTCCGCCTATTGTGCACGAGCCTTGGCGGCCTTGGGCTTGGGCAGCGAGCTCGGCGGCGCGCCTTCCGCCGGAGGCATGAAACTGCTGCCGAAAAGCCTGCGCCGCTCAGGCGCCGTGCGCGGCTGCCCGGGGGCCGCAAAGGTCTGGGTCACGTAGTAGGCGTCGAAGCTCTTGAGCTCGTCCTTGGGTCGCCCGCTGAGCACGTGGTGGCTCATCACGAAGTCACGCACGCCGCCCCAGTAGGGCTGAAAGCGTGGCTCGGCGATGCGGATGTGGAAATAGCCCCAGAGCAAGTTCATCCGCGGGGACCCGGCCGGATACACTTCGAACACAGGCGGCCGCCCCGTGAGCGGATCCAGCGGACGCCCGTCCTTGGTGCGTCCGTCGATCACCAGGCGGCCGTCACTCAGCGGCGGCGTGGGTGCGAACATGCTCCAGCCCTGGAAGATGCGCGGGTAGCTGATGATGGCGTCGAAGGCGACTGGCCGTCGCCGCGGCTTCCAAGCCTCCGGTACCGCCTGATTCTCGATCAGCAGCTGGCTTGCGCACGCCAGCAGCACCAGCGCAACCAGGGCCTCCCGCAAACCGCTCGTGACCCGACCCCATAGCTCCCTGGCGTCACTGGCGGGGGGCGCATGTGCGTCGGCCTGCAGCGGCAGCTCGCCCGTGCCCAGCAGCTCGTCGAGCAGCTTGGGCTCGCCTGCCATTTGCGCCAAGCGCCTCTCGACACGTTTGCGCAGCCCGAGCACCCGCAGCAGCAGCAGCGGCGCGCGCCCACACCACAGCGCGTCTCCGATGGCCAGCAGCGCGTCGAAGCCGATGGCGGTCCTACGGCCGCCGACGACGCTGACCGCCAGGCTACGAGCCGCCTTCTTGGGCGACTGCTCGTCGAGGGCCCGGAACGTGACCAGGCCCAGGCTATCGAGCCGTTTGACCAGCCGGCACAGCGCTAATGTGGCGCCGCTGCCCGGATCGAAATGCACCACGCAGGCCCGGCGCCGCGCGCGGTACCGCTCACCCAGCCAGCTCCACGCCGGCGCGGGCACGAAAGCGAAGAAGGCCACCAACATCGCCCAAGAGAAGGAACCGAGCTGCAGCACCGCGTCGATCGAGGCGTGCAGCAAGAGCGCCAGCCCCAGCGCCACCAGCCTGGTGAGCTGCGGTCGCCAGGGTGCGAGCAAGAGCAGAGGCAGCGCCGCTTCGATGGCCAGCGTGCCGTAGGTAAGCAGCTTGATCGGGCCGAGCGGCAGCACGCCCCGCAACCAGGCACCGAACCAGGTCAGCAGCCGCTCTTGCTGCAGGAAATAGTAGACCGCCGTGCCGTCGCGCCAGGGCGCACCGCTCTTCTGCCAGGCATTGAAGGCGTAAATGACGACCCACTGCAGAAGCAGCGCCGTCACGGCTAGCGAGCGCACGGCCACCAGCGTACGCGGCGGGCCCTGGCGATCGTTGAGCGCCGCCGCCGTCGTCTCCTTGCGCTGGCGCAGCGAGGCGCGCACGCTGTCGACGCTGAAGCGCTGGCCGAGCGGCAAGAAGGCCGACCAAACCAGCAGCACGTTCAACACGACCGAGCCGCCGTTTTCGAGCAGCAAGTTGCGGCTATTCAGGCTGGTCGCCAGGAGCAACGAAAGCAGCTGCATGAGCTTGGTGCGGTAGCCGACCAGCAGCAGTACACACACCAGCAGCTGCCCCAGCATCAGCAGCTTCACCTCGTTCGGGGCGCCGAAGGCAAAGTAGACCGAGAACAGGCGGTCGCTCATCGGTCGGAACAGGGCGAAGTGATTCGGCAGCCAGCCGCTGTTCGAAAAATGCGCCTCGACGTCCGACCACTTGAGCGCCACGTCGAGCAGCAGCAGAGCGCCGAGCGCGATGCGCAGGGCGCCGAGCGAGCGCGGGTCGGCAGTACCGTAAAGCGCCACCAGCTTGGGCCACAGCTCACGCGGAGCGTCGGGGCTGGGCGCAACGAGCGGGGGTGTCAGCTCGAGCTGCCGCTTCATTTGGTCTTGCCTTTCCCCGCCGGTGCTAGCCACGCCTTCGCGCCGGAATCCTTGACCATGCCGAAGCTCACCAGTTTCGTCGGAGGCAGCGGGACGCCGTGCGCCTCCCCGGGCTGCGGCGACTTGTCCTGAATCCACCACACGTCGAAGCTGACCAGCTGGTCCTGCGGGCGGCGGGCATACACGTGCTGATTGACCAAATAATTGCGCAGAAACTGGCGTCGCCCTTGATTGTGGGGCCAGTGGATGTGGTTGCTGTAGTCGCACCACAGCTGATCGTGGCCCCAGCCCAGCGGAGATTCGGGGTCGAAGACGGGCTCGCCGCCCGTGAACGGATCGAGCTTGCGACCGTCGACGGTGCGGCCGTCGACGACTAGCCTTCCGTCCTCGTAAGGTGGCTCGGGCGAGAACATGCCCCAGCCCTCCAGCATGCGCGTGTAGCCGATGAACTCGCCCATCCAATCCGGGCGCTTGATCTGCACGCGCCGCGACAAGAACGGATTGGCCTTGGCAAGCTCGGTCGTGAGGATGGCCATCATGATCAGCGCGAGCGTCTCGCGCACCAGGATGCGGTAGTTGCCGAGCTCGAGCGCCAGCCGGCCGCGCCAGGGCCGGGCATTTTGCTCGACGGTCGGCGCGGTCGGCACGCCGCAGGCGCCGAGGCCGAAGAAGCTCGATATCTGGAGCCGGTGCGAGGCCACCCAGCGGTACGCCGGGCGCGCCAGCTGCGCGAGCCCCGGCACGTACAGCCACCAGGCCAGTACCAGCCCGAACGGTAGCGCGCGCAGCGCGCGGCCAATCGCCCGCTCCTCGACGTGGACCGTCCCGCTGGCGTCGACCACGACCACGGTGCTTTCGCACAGCTTGGGGTCCACCCCGGTCGGCAGCCGTGCCGTCTCGTCGTTGCCGACGAAGGTCAGGCGCTGCCACGGATCGAGCCGCTTGAGCAGTCGGCACGTCCACAGACAAATCCCGCAGTCCGCGTCGAAGATCACGGTCGCGGCGCGCGCTGGGCGACCGAACCAGCGCCCCAGCCAATCGAGCTCCTGCTGGCCGAACAGCATCACGAAGAACATCACCATCACGTACGAAAAAGGGCCCAGCCGCGACAGCAGCGCGATGCTGCCGTGGAGCCCGAGCGCCAGCAAGAACGCGATGCGCCGGAGCCAGCGGTAACCGAACGGCAAGAGCAGGATCACGCCCAGCGTGCCCTCCACGATGAGCGTAGAGCGCGTCAGCACCTCGAACACCAGCATCGGCACGTGCTCGCGCACCCAGACGCCAAAGCCGGTGACGATGCGGTCTTGATACAGGAACCAATAGATGGCGCTGTTGTTGCGCCAGCCCACACCGGTCTTGTGCACGCAGTTGAAGAAGTAGATGGCGCTCCACTGCAGGAGCAAGCCCAGCACCACCGTCGACACGAAGGGCGCGACGCGCCACGGCTGTCTTTCGTTCAGCTCAGCCGAAGTGGCCTCGTGCCGGGCGCGCATCGACAGGCGCACGGCGTCGATCGAAAAGCACTGCCCGAGCGGCAAGAACAGCGTCCAGATCGCCAGCGAGTGCGTCACCACCGACCCGCCGTTCTCGAGGAACAGATTGCGCGCGTGCAGACTGGTGATCAGGATCGCCGACAGCACCTGAGCCAGGCGCGTGCGGTAGCCGAGCGTGAAGCAGGTGAACACCAGGCAGGTGAGCGCAAAGGCGACATGCACCTCTTCGACGCTCGAGAAGACGTGGTAGACCGAGAACAGGTCCGACCCCATCGGGGCGAACAGCGAGAAGTGATTGGGCAGCACGCCCTCGTTCGAGAACAGCAGCCGCGCCTCGCTCCAGCGAGCGAAGAGCTCACTGAGCAGCAGCGCTCCGAAGCAGATGCGGAACAAGCCGAGCCAGCGCGGGTCGAGGCTGCGGTAGCGCTCGTTGAACAGCTCGAGCAGGCGCGGCCGCACGTGCTGCGGGTCGGCGCTGGCTGCGGCCGCTTCGGCGGACTGCACCTCGTCCATTTTCATGATGCAGCAGAGGCACTTACTGAAGTTGGGCCGGCTTGGCGACCGCAATCGTATCGTGGTATTTCTTCACAGCCTGCGGGCTTGCGCGCTTCGAGCTCGGCTTCTGCGCGTAGCCCGCCCCAGGAACTTTCATGAACGTTAGCTGTACGTCTTGCTCGGCCAAATACGCGGTTCCTGACGAAAAGGTACGCGGCAAGAAGGTAAAGATCACCTGCAAGCATTGCGGGACCGGCATCATCGTGGACGGCACGAAGCTCGATGCCGCCGCTGCCCCGGCCGGGCCTGCTGCTGCCGCTGTCGCCTCGCCGGCCGCTGTTGCCGCGCCCGCAGCGGCGCCGCCGGTCGCCAAGGTCGAGCCGCCGCCCGAGCCGCAATTCGACATCGCCTATCCCGACGAGCGCCAGGAGACCCTGAGCCTGACGCAGGTCGTCGACAAGTATGCGGCTGGTGGAATGGACGAGGACGCCTTCC
>DATDEV010000045.1:0-8144 GCA_036522995.1 Polyangiaceae bacterium | reverse complement strand
TACTGGGCTAGTCGCTACGTCGAGCGCGCGGAGAACGTCGCGCGTTTCATCGACGTCAGCCTGAATCTGATGCTGGAGTCGTCCACCCACGGAGCCCGAGATTGGGCCTCGCTGGTGAACGCCACCGGAGATCAGGAGCTGTTCGAGAAGAAGTACGGTGCGGCCACGCCCGCCAGCGTCACGCAGTTTCTGACGTTCGACGAGGAGTACTCGAGCTCGATCCTGTCCAGCGTTTCGCTCGCTCGCGAGAATGCTCGCAGCGTGCGCGACATCATCTCGCGCGAGATGTGGCAGGAGCTGAACGAGTTCTACCTGATGGTGCTGCAGACCGCGCGGCCCGGCGTGCAGCCGGAGGACATGATCGACTTCTGCGCGCGCGTGAAACGTGCCGGAATCTATTTCGAAGGCGTGACCAACGCTACGCTATCCCGAGGCGAAGCCTTCCACTTCGCCCACCTGGGTCGCATGTTGGAACGAGCAGACAAGACCTCGCGCATTCTGGACGTGAAGTACTTCCTGCTCTCACCGTCGCAGGGCCACGGCGCTGCGACGCAAACGCAAACGCAAACGCAAACGCAGACGCAGACGCAGACGCAGACCAATGGCATCTCGACGCACGCCGATCAGGCGGGCTGGACGACGCTACTCAACTCCGCCAGCGCGCTGCAGATGTACCGTCAAGTGCATCACGTGACGACCGCCGACTACGTGTCGGAGTTCTTGCTGCTAGATCGCAACTTCCCGCGCAGCATTCTGCGCTGCGTGCGCCGCGCTCACGAAAGCTTGCACTCGATCTCTGGCAGTGCCTATAGCGGCGCCACTCAGAGCGAGGCCGAGCGCTTGCTCGGTCGGCTTCGCTCCGAGCTCGACTATGCGAAGATCGAGGAGATCATGGAGCAAGGGCTGCACCAGTACGTCGATTCGCTGCAGGAGCAGCTGAACGACGTGGGTGGCGCCGTCCAAATGCAGTTCTTCGAGCTCTAAGCCTCCAGATCCCCTCGGGCACTCGTACGCCCTTTATTTCAGGTTCGAACCATGGCTATCCGTGTCGCCCTTACCCATAAGACCCGTTATCGCTACGAGACTCCGGCCCTGCTCGGGCCGCAGGTCGTGCGCTTGCGTCCGGCGCCTCACACGCGCACCCCGCTGCTGAGCTACTCGCTGCGTATCGAGCCGAGTCAGCACTTTCTCAACTGGGTGCAGGACCCGCAAGGCAACTTCCTGGCGCGCGTCGTGGTGCCCGAGCGCACCAAGCATTTCGAGGTCGCGGTCGATCTGGTCGCGGACCTCGAGGCCATCGACCCGTTCGACTTTTTCCTGGAAGACAGCGCGGAGAAGTATCCGTTCACTTACGCTCCGGGGCTGGCGCGCGAGCTCTTGCCTTACCTGGCCAAGGGCGAGCGAGGCGCGTCGTTTCGCAGCTTGATGGCCAAGCTCGATCTCACGACGCGCCGAACCGTCGACTTCTTGGTCGACGTCAATCGCTCGGTGCGCGAAGCGGTCGACTACGTCATTCGTATGGAGCCGGGCGTGCAGACGCCCGAAGAGACGCTCGAAAAGGGCAAAGGTTCGTGCCGCGACTCGGCCTGGCTGCTGGTGCAGGTGCTGCGTGAGCTGGGCATCGCGGCGCGCTTCGTCTCCGGCTACTTGATTCAGCTGGTGCCCGATCAAAAGCCGCTCGAGGGTCCAACCGGACCCGAAAGCGACTTCACGGATCTGCACGCCTGGTGCGAGGCCTATGTGCCGGGCGGCGGCTGGATCGGGCTCGACGCCACCTCGGGTCTGTTCGCGGCCGAGGGTCACATTCCGCTGGCCTGCTCGCCGGAGCCCTCGTCGGCCGCACCCATCGACGGCGGACTGTTCGAGAAGGTCGAGACCGAGTTCGAGTTCGAGATGAAGGTGGAGCGGGTCATCGATCGCCCGCGAGTGACCAAGCCGTACACGGAAGAAGAGTGGCAAGCGCTGGTGGCCTGTGGCAAAGAGGTCGATCGGCGACTGGCCGAAGGCGACGTGCGTTTGACGATGGGCGGCGAGCCCACCTTCGTCAGCAGCCGCGAGCCCGATGCGGACGAGTGGAACACGGCCGCCCTCGGCGGGCGCAAGCTGGAGATGGGCGACAAGCTGCTGCGTCGCCTGCACGACGCCTGGAAACCCGGTGGGTTCCTATTCCACGGTCAGGGCAAATGGTACCCGGGCGAGCCGCTGCCGCGCTGGGCGCTAGGTTGCTACTTTCGCCACGACGGCGTGCCCACCTGGAACGATCCCGAGCTTTTCGCCATGGGCGGGACCAATTACGGTCACGACGCCGAGGTGGCCAACCGCTTCGTCAAGCGCCTGACCGAGCTGCTGTCGCTCGAGCAGCCGGGCACGATGCCGGTATACGAGGACGCCTGGTACCACCTGTGGCGTGAGCGTCGCCTGCCGACCAACGTCGATCCGCTCGAGTCGCGGCTGGATGATCCGATCGAGCGCGAGCGGCTGACGCGCATCTTTCGCCAGGGCCTGAATAGCGTCGTCGGCTACGTGCTGCCTCTGGCGCACTGGGGCACTTGGGTGAGCGGTCGCTGGTTCTTGCGCGACGAGCACTGCTTCCTGATCCCCGGCGACTCGGCCGCGGGTTTTCGCCTGCCGCTCGACTCCCAGCCCTGGGCCGAGACCCAGGATCGCGGCTTCGAGCCGCCGCTCGATCCCTTCCAGGAGCGACCGCCTCTGCCGCGGCAGTTCACGTTCCCGGTCGGGGCGCGCGGAGCGCAAGGCGGCCCACCGCAGTACAGCGGAAGCGCCGAGCCCCGCCTGTTCGATCGCGGTCGCGGCACTGCCGGCACCGGGGGCAAGGGCGCCGAGAGCGGCAAACCGGCGGCGCCCAAGCCGGTGTTCGACGATCAGGGTGTGCGCCGCACGGCGCCGACGGCGTTCGAGTCCGCCAACGGCATCGTGCGCACGGCGCTGGTCGCGGAGCCGCGCGAGGGCATCCTGCGCATCTTCATGCCGCCGATCCCGACGCTCGAAGGTTATCTCGAGCTGGTGGCGGCGGTCGAAGCCGTCGCTAGCGAGCTAAGCGTGCCGATTCAGATCGAAGGCTACGGGCCGCCCGAGGACCCGCGGCTTGGTAACTTCAAGGTGACACCCGACCCGGGTGTGATCGAAGTGAACGTGCCCTTCGTGCGCTCGTTTCCCGAGCTCGTGGCGCAGACCGAGGTGCTCTACGAAGAGGCGCGGGCCGAGCACTTGGTGGCCGAGAAATTCGAGCACGACGGCGCGCACATTGGGTCCGGCGGCGGCAACCACTTCGTGATGGGCGCAGCGACAGCCGGCGATAGCCCGTTCCTGCGGCGTCCAGACCTGCTCGCGAGCCTCGTCTCGTTTTGGCACAATCACCCGTCGCTCTCCTACCTGTTCTCGGGTCGCTTCATCGGTCCGACCTCCCAGGCTCCGCGCAACGACGAAGCGCGCGACGACACGGTGCACGAGCTGTCCCTGGCCATCTCGCGTCTGCCCCCGCGCGGCGCGCATTGCCCGCCGTGGCTCGTCGATCGTATTTTTCGTAACTTGCTGGTCGACGTCACCGGCAACACGCATCGCACCGAGATCTGCATCGACAAGCTCTACTCGCCCGACGGGCCGACTGGGCGATTGGGTCTGGTCGAGCTGCGCTCCTTCGAGATGCCGCCGCACGCGCGCATGTCGTCGGCGACGCAGCTGCTCATCCGCGGGCTGCTCGCCAGCTTCTGGGAGCAGCCGTATCAGCAGCCGCTGGTGCATTGGGGCACGCAAGTGCACGATCGCTTCTTGCTCCCGTACTTCGTCGACCTGGACTTCCAGGACGTGCTCGGGGAGCTAGCGCGGCGCGATATTTCCCTCGATCCAGCCTGGTTCAAGCCTCATTTCGAGTTCCGCTTCCCGATCCTGGGCAGCGTGGTCAAGGATACGACGACGCTCGAGCTGCGCACTGCGCTCGAGCCCTGGCTGGTGCTGGGTGAGGAGAGCACGTCGGGCGGGCAGGCGCGCTACGTCGATTCCTCGCTCGAGCGCATGCAGGTGCGAGTCTTCGGGGTCGCCCCGGAGCGGCATCTGGTCACCGTCAACGGCGTCGAGATGCCGCTCAACCCGACGGGGACACGCGGCGAGTACGTGTGCGGCGTGCGCTACCGCGCCTGGCAGCCACCATCGTGCCTGCACCCCACCATCGGCACGCACGGTCCACTCCACGTCGACCTGTACGACCGCTGGAACGAGCGCTCCATCGCCGGCGCGACCTACCATGTGGCGCACGCTGGTGGTCGCTCCAGCGGCGAACGACCCGTCAACGCCGCCGCTGCAGAGGGCCGCCGCATCGCTCGCTTCAACGGCTTCGGCCACACTCAGGGCACGCATCGAGCACGCCCGGTGACGGTCAATACAGACTTTCCGATGACGCTGGATTTGCGCTGGATTCCCTGATTGGGTAATGGCGTGGTAGGCCAGTCGAATCGACAGGGGACCGCTTCTTCGCTTACAAGAGGCAGCGTGGAGCAGACCCAGGAGCGCCGCTCGAGCATTCCTCCGTCCAGGCGCGTCGGCAGTTTCGACGAGCTGCGTGACGCGGCGGGGGCGATTCGGGCACATCAAGCTCCGCTCGCTCAGTTTCTCGAGAGCAAGGACATCAAGGAGCTGGAGGAGCTCGGGCGGGTGGTGCGACAGCGCATCACGCAGCAAGAGGTCACGTTCAACATCTTGGGTGTGCCCGAGGGGACGAACAGGCCCTGGCAGCTCGACGCTGTGCCGCTCGTGCTCGACCGCACCGAGTGGCTGGCGCTGAGCGCTGGTTTGCGACAGCGCGCGCGCCTGCTGAACGCAGTCATCCGCGACTGCTACGGCTCGCAGCAACTGGTGCGCGATGGGCTACTGCCTGCGGAGCTGGTGCTCGGTCACCCGGAGTTCTTGCGCGCCTGTCATGGCTGGCAGCCCATCAGCGGCGAGTGGCTACACCTTTACGCTGCTGACGTCGGTCGCGATTCCCAAGGGCGCTTTCGAGTGTTCTCCGATCGCACGCAAGCGCCGACGGGCGCCGGTTACGCGCTCGAGAACCGGCTGGTGCTGGGGCGAGCGCTGCCCGAGCTGTTCCGTGAGTATCGCGTCGAGCGCGTCGCGGGCTTCTTCGCCAAGGTGCGGCACTCCGTCGAGAGCCTGGCGCCCCCCGGCACCCGCGGCCAGCCGCGCGTGGTGCTGCTTTCGGCGGGGGCGCGCGACGAGAGCTCCTTCGAGCACGCCTACCTGGCGCGTTACCTCGGCTACGAGCTGGTGGAGGGGCGCGACCTCAGCGTGCGGGGCGGCCACGTTTACTTGAAGACCCTGTCCGGGCTGCGCAAGGTGGACGTGGTGCTGCGCCGCATCGGCGACGCTTGGTCCGACCCGCTCGAGCTGCGCGAGGACTCGCTCGCCGGCGTGGCGGGCCTGACGTCGGCGGCACGCCTCGGCAACGTGGGGCTTGCCAACCCGCTGGGCGCGGTGATCGGCGAGACCCCGGCGTTCAAAGCTTACCTGCCGGCGCTGTGCAAGCATCTGCTCGGAGAGCCCCTGGCGCTCGAGTCGGTGCCCACCCTTTGGTGCGGCGACCCCGAGTCGCTGCGCGAGGTGCTGAGCCATCCGGACGAATTCGTGATCAAGCCGGCGTTCGGTGACCGGCGTGGCGAGCCGTACTTCCCGGCTCAGCTTTCGAGCGATGCGCGCCGCGAGCTCTTCGATCGCCTGCGCGTGCACTCGGGCGACTTCGTGGCCGAGCGCTGGCCGGAGCTGTCTTGGCTGCCGGTGCTCGAACGCGGGGAGCTGTCGTCGGGCACCGTGGCGTTTCGTTCGTTCCTCGTGCGCGACAGCGGCGATTACGACGTGATGCCGGGAGGCCTGGCGCGCATCAACGAGGCGCCCGATGGCCTGTTCCTGGCCATCAAGAGCAACGCTCACAGCAAGGACGTGTGGATCCCGGCGGTGGCCGGCAGCGCCGAGCCCGCGCTACCCGCGATGCCGGATCAGCGCGTCGAGCTGCAGCGTGGTGGTTTGGATCTGCCGAGCCGCTTGCTCGACGATATCTACTGGCTCGGGCGCTATGTGGAGCGCGTCGACGCTACGGCGCGTTTGGCGCGCGCCGGCTTCGAGCGCATCGGCTCCGAGGCAGGGCCGGACGCACCGCTCATCCTGACGGCAATCGTCGAGACGATGCGCAAGATCGGTGTGGTGCCGCGCGTTGCGGGCGGGTCGCCGGGCGTGCCACACCCAGGTCAAGACGCGACGCCCGCTGAAGCGCTGCTTTACGGCTTGCTCGCCGACCGGGTGGCGCACGAGGGGCTGCCCTCGATGCTGGGTCGCATCCATGGGCTCACGCTGAGCGTGCGCAGCCGTTTGTCGCGCGACGCCTGGCACGTGCTGCGCCGCCTGACGCGCTCCTTGACCGGGCTCGAAGCCGGCTCGCTCACCAGCCCCGGTGTGGCGATCGAGGCGCTGGATCAGCTGATTTTCGGCCTCGCCGCCGTCAGCGGGACGACGCTCGACAACATGGTGCGCGGGCACGCCTGGACCTTTCTGGATCTGGGGCGGCGCATCGAGCGCGGCGCGTACATCGTCGCGCTGCTGCAAGCGTTCTTGGCGCCGGGCGCGACGCGCTTGCACATGGAGGCGCTGCTCGAGGTGGCCGATAGCTTGCTCACCTACCGCGCGCGTTACCTTTCGAGCTTGCAGGCGCCGCCGGTGGTCGATTTGCTGCTGACCGACACCACGAATCCGCGCTCGGTCGCGTATCAGGTCGAGCTTGCCAAGGATCACCTGCGACGCTTGCCTGGGCAAGCCGGCGTGGTGCGCGGACGGGCAGAGCGGCGCGTGATCATGCTCGAGAGTACGTTGCTCACGGCTGACGTGGAGCAGGCGTGCGCGGGTGATGGCGCCGGGCTTCGGCAGTTGCTGGAGGAAGCCCACGTGCTGTTTTGGCAGCTTTCGGACGATATTAGCGCCACCTGGTTTTCGCTGCTGTCGAAGGAGCGGGCGGTGTCGCCACCGCACTGGGTCAACGAGGACTTGGAGGCCACGTGAGGCGCTATCGAGTCGCGCACACCACGCGCTACGAGTACGAGAGCCCGGTGCTGCACGCGACGCACGCGCTGCATTTGGAGCCGCGCGGGCTGGCGCATCAGCGCGTGCTCGAGAGTCGTATTCGTATTTCGCCGGATCAAGCCGAGCTTCAAACCGGGCGTGACTACTTCGGCAACGTGACACATTTGGTGGAGGTCCTGTCTCCGCACGACGTGCTCGAGGTCACGAGCGAGAGCCGGGTGGAGGTGGCGCCCCCGCAGCTACAGCTGAGTCCGGCGACGCGCTTGTCTTGGGAGAAAGTGCGCGAGCAGCTGGAGCAGGATCGCACTTTGATGGGCGCGCGAGAGTTTTGCTTCGACTCGCCCCTGGTGCGCAGTCATCACTTGCTGGCCGAGTATGCTGCGCCGATTTTTTCGCCGGGGCGGCCGTTCGTCGATGCGGTGGGTGAGCTTTCGGAGCGGATTTTCCGGGAGTTCAAGTACGAGCCGCTGGCGACCGATGTGAGCACGCCGCTGGCGCAGGTGCTCCGTGAGCGGCGCGGTGTGTGTCAGGATTTTGCGCAGCTGGCGGTCGGGTGCCTGCGCTCGCTCGGCCTCGCGGGGCGGTATGTGTCGGGGTATCTGGAGACAGAGGCGCCGGCGGGGCGTACGAAGCTGGTGGGTGCGGATGCGTCGCACGCCTGGGCGTCGGCATTTTTGCCGGCGCTGGGCTGGATCGACTTCGACCCGACCAACGCGGTGTTCCCGGGTGAGCGGCATGTGACGGTGGCTTGGGGGCGCGACTTCAGCGACGTAAGCCCCCTGCGCGGCATCGTCCTCGGCGGTGGCCAACACACCCTCGCCGTCGCCGTCGACGTCACCCCCGAAGACTAGAGAGTGTCCCCTGAATTGGATCGCTCTCGCGTGCCCGTAAACGTCACGGGCACGGGCACGTTTACGGGCACGCGAGAGCAATCCAATTCAGGGGACACTCCCTAGTCTTCGGGCGTGACGTCGACGGCGACGGCGCGGGTGTGTTGGCCACCGCCGAGGACGATGCCGCGCAGGGGGCTTACGTCGCTGAAGTCGCGCCCCCAAGCCACCGTC
>DATDEV010000044.1:0-6390 GCA_036522995.1 Polyangiaceae bacterium | reverse complement strand
CCCGAATTTTCGCGCGATGACGACGCGCTGGTGGTGACCCTTTCGGACACTCCGGACTCGGCCATTGCGGTGCAATCGGGCGACATTGCGGTGATCGACATCGATCTGGCGCAGATGAGCTTCGGCGCGTGGCGCATCGTGGTGCAAGGCACCGACGACTGGTTTCATTTCTACCCGACCTGGGCGCCCAGCCAGGACTACATCGCCTATGCCTCCGCCCCGCGCGAGCTGGGCGAGGATGGGTTTCCGCGCAAGAGCTACGATCAAAAACGCGCTCGCTTGCGCCTCGCGAAGCTCGACGGGAGCGCGGTCTACGAGCTGTCGAACGCGACGCATCAGACCGATAGCTGGTCGACCTTCCCCAAGTTCGCGCCCTTTCAGTCCGAGAAAGGGCTGATGTTTTTGACGTTCAACAGCAAGATCAACTACGGCCTGCTGCTTGATAACGAGGCCAAGTCGGTGGACACCGAGAAGCTGGCGCAGCTGTGGATGAGCGCCATCGACGTCAACAAATTGCCCAACGATCCTTCGAGCGCGCCGGTTTGGCTGCCCTTTCAAGACACCACCCAGTCGAGCCACCTGGGTATTTGGACCGACGACGTGAAGTGCCGCACGGACGTGGAGGGCGGCACACGCTGCGGCCCCGGTCAGCGCTGCAACACCAAAGGCAACTGCGTCGTGATCGTGAAGTGACACGCCGGGACGGCATCATGTGTCGTTTGAACGCTCCCTGATTTTTCCACAGGGAGATCGGGAGATCTGCGAGAGCGACCAGATTGGGCGCTGCCTTGTTTGGTCGCTCGCGTTGCGCTGTTTTCGCAACGTACAGAACGAATCGAGTGGCGCTGAGCGCGACGCAAAGATCAACGCTGCGGCGCCCCCCAAAATCTCGCACGCCTCACGCCATCCACGACTCCCTGTGAAATCAGAGAGCCGTTGAGAGCTTTACGGGATGTTCAGCGCGCGCCGGTGAGGCTGCGTAGACGAGCCGCGTAAGGGCTGTTCGGGTTTTTGGCTAGGAAGCCTTCCGCCAGCGTTTTGGCGCGGGCGGCGTTGCCGCTGGCGCTGAGGGCTTCGATGCGCACCATGGTCGCCTCGGCGCCCAGGCGCGGCCGTGGAAAGCGCTGCGCGTAGACGTTGAGCTCGCTCAGGGCCTCCGCAGGGTTCCCGCCCTTGAGCGCCAGCTTGGCCTTCTGCAGCTGAGCGACCTCTTCGGCCAGGCTGCCCTGCGGCTTGGCTCCGGCGCTGGCGGCCGGCTCGTTCGCCGGCAGCGCCGGCAGATCGTCCAGCGTGAGCGGAGCAGGACCGTCGGCATGAGCCGGCGCAGAGGGCGGCGTGACCTCCGAGGCGGGCGCCTGGAGTGCGCCCGGCTGGGTTAGCTTGGTGGCAGGCTCGGGCTCGCCGCTGAGCAGCCAGAGCACGCTCGGCAGCGCGACTGCAGCGATACCCAGCAGCGCCCACTTCACGCCGCTCGACAGCCCGTGCGCGCCGAGCTTGGCGGCCTCGGCGCTTTGGCTCGCCAGCGAGGCGACGCCCATGGCAGCGACGCCCGCCATCACGCGGCGCCTGCCGTCTGCGGAGGGGGCCTCGCTGCGGGCCAATCGCAGCAGTGACAGCTCGAGGTCGTCTGCCCCAGCTTCGTCGATGATCCGTGTCGGTTCGGTCATCCCACAGCTCCTTGTTTGAAACCGATGCGGGCTCGGTGCCGCGTGACCGCCTGTTGGAAGGCTTGTCGGGCGCGGCGTAGGCGCGAGCCCACGGTACCGATTGGAATTTCGAGCGTGACTGCGATGTCTTGAATCGAGATCTCTTCGATCTCGAATAGCACGAAGACTTCGCGCAGGTCGTCGGGCATGTCGGCCATGACCTGGTCGAGGAGTGCACGCGCGCGTAGCTGGTCGGAGAGGTCATCCTGAGACACTCTGGGCTCTTCGGGAGCCTGCGAGTAGTTGTCGTACGCGCTCTGGCGACGGCGGATCGACCGCCGCGCGTTGGCCGCGATACGCGCCGCGGTCGCGAACAGGAAGGCGCGCTCGCGCTCGACCGGGACCTCCGACAGCTTGTCCGCCGCTACCAGAAACACCTGCTGCGCGGAGTCGTCGGCGTCGGACGCAGGCACGCCAAAGCGCCGCAGGCAGCGCCAAACGAAATCCAGGTGTTCTTGAGCGACGCGCGTGAGGCGCGCCGAGTCGATCGCCATCTTGTGCTCCGCCAAGCCTTCACGGCCACCTGACAGGACGGCAAGCTCCTGGCTGGAAGCAGCGGGCTTTTGCTGGATTCCTGAAGGCGGGCAGGGCGGCTCGTCGAGCCGGCGCGCCGCGGAACCCTGAGACCCTGTCATCGATTTCAGGGTTTCCAGCCACAACTCGGCTGATCACAAAAACACGCCCAGACTGGTTTCTTGCCGCAGCCCGAAGCGGGACGTTTCGTAGAACGGCGTCGTGCTGCCGTCGGGGTCGGATATTAGGTACTGCTGTCGGGAAAGAGGCACCAGCAAGCTGCCACCTAGCTGGAAGAAAAGCTCGCGAGTCTCGAAACGTAGTCCGAGCCCCGCGTTGAGCGTGTGCCAAGCGCGCGTGGCTTGCGCTGTCGTTTCGAGGCCGCTACCGGCGGCATAGACCACGCCGCCTTCATAGCCGAGGAATACGAAGGGGCGCAGCACCCCCGACACCGCGACGCTCCACGCCACATCGCCCCGCCCGAACCAACCGCGGAAGCTAACACCGTTATCCTCGCGGGTTGGAAAGTAGGTCGTGCCCAAACTGAGACGTAGCCGCTCGCCGACGCCTAGCATGACGAACACGTGACCGCCGGGGTGCAGCTGTGGCGCCCAGGCGTTCTCGATCGTGAGCCCCGCGCCGATACCCCAAAGCACCTGGGGAGGTGGGGCGGCGGGCTCGGGTCGGGGCTTGGACGGCGGCGCGGGCTTGGGGGGCGGCGGCTTGGCGGCCTTGGGCGGCGGCTCCGGCTTGGGCGGCGACTCCGGCTCGGCGCCGAGCGCGTCAGGATCGATGGTGAGCGCCATTGCGATCGCCAGCGCGCTACTGACCTCGCGGCAGTCCTTACCGCGCACCTCGCGCGACGACTGGCTCTTGCCCTCGCCGGTCACCAGTCTGCCCACGAGCTGGTTGCCCCGGCGATCGAGGTAGATCCGAATCGGGCGCGACCCGGGCTCGCTGGTAAAACGCGCCTTGCTGGTGAGCTTTGTCACCTCTGCGCGAAATTCCTCCTCCGATGGACAATCGGCGGGCGTGCTCGCGTCGTAGGTGAGCGCCACCGCTTCGCTGCCGGCGCCGGGCGGCTCGGCGGACGCAGGCGCGCTCTGGGCGGCGCCCGCGCGCGGCAGCACCACGAGCGCCGTCGTGACAATCGCCGCGCATAGCGCGGCGTGGTTCATTATTGACAGCCTGCAGGGAGCGCTGCGCTACCGAGGGCGCCGCGCACCGCTTGCATGACGGCGGGCGCGCTCTGACCGGCACCCACCGCCATGGCGCAGGCCTGAGAAGCCTGCAGCAGCAGCGTGTTGTTGGGCGGCGGCGCGCTCTTGGAGTTTTGGGCGAGCGCGTCGCAGCACTTCTTCAAGCTGGGGCCGGCGACACCGCCGCCACCCTTCTTGGGCTCGGGCGCCGAATCGACCGGCGCGGGCTCGGGCGCGAGCTCGAGGGTGGTGGCAGTGGTGGGCGTGGACGCGGCCGGGGGAGCCGCTGGCAGTGGCGGCGGCGGCTCGTCCTTCTTGCAGCCCGAGGCTGTGATCAACAGCGGCAGCAAGAACCCAGACGCAATGATCGCAGCGACCGAACGAAGCGGCTTCATGCTCATGTTTCTAGCTTAGACGTGTGAAAAGCGAAATAGGCTCAAGCTGCGGCATTTTGGGGCGGGGCGGGGGCCCTGGCCTCAGGAGCAGCCCATCGAGCTGCCGCAGTTGAGGCATTTGTAGCAGGCGCCGTTGCGGACGGTGATGTGACCGCAGCCGTCGCAGACCGGGGCATCGCCCATCATCTCCTCGAGCTGCGCGTCGAGCGCACCGTGGCCCTCGCCGCTGTAGCCAGCGGGCTCGGCGCGGGCTGCCAGCGCCTGAGGCGGAATCGACGAGGGGCTGGGCGGTGCAATCGAGGTCGGCGAGCCCGCGTCGGCCGCAACCAGCTTGGGCAGGTTCGGGTCCTCGATGCCGCTGGTGTCCTCCGCCGGCTTGACCTGGGCGAAGTCGTAACGGCGCAGGTACTCCACGCCCAGCACGCGGAAGATGTAGTCGACGATCGAAGTCGAGAACTTGATGTTCGGATGGCCCGATACGACGCCGTGCGGTTCGAAGCGCGTGAACGTGAACTGCTCAACGAACGTGGAAAGAGGCACGCCGTATTGCAGGCCCACCGAGACCGCCATGGCAAAGCAGTTCATCAGCGAGCGGAAGGCGGCACCCTCCTTGTGCATGTCGATGAAGATCTCGCCGAGCGTGCCGTCTTCGTACTCGCCGGTGCGCAAGAACACCTTGTGCCCGCCGACGTGCGCCTCTTGCGTGAAGCCGCGACGCTTCTGCGGCAGCCGCACGCGCTGGCCGTCGGGGCGCAGCGTAGCGCTGGGCGTCGCCACGAGCGCCACTGGCAGAGCCGCCGCCGGCTCCACCTTGGTGCGGTCGCCGTCCTCCGAGCGCTCCTTGCTGGTGGTCGAGAGCGGCTGCGATGCCTTGCAACCGTCGCGGTAAAGCGCAACGGCCTTCAAGCCCAGCTTCCAGCCCTGCTCGTAGATCGCACGCACGTCGTCGACGCTGGCCTCGTGGGGCAGGTTGACCGTCTTGCTGATGGCGCCGGACAAGAACGGCTGCGCCGCCGCCATCATCTTCACGTGCGACATGGCGGCCAAGTAGCGCTGCCCCGTGCGACCGCAGCGGTTGGCGCAATCGAACACCGCGTAGTGCTCCTGGCGCAGGTGCGGCGCGCCTTCGATGGTCATGCGCCCGATGATCACGTCGCCCGCGGCCTCGATCTCGGCGGCGTTGAAGCCGAAGTGCTTGAGCAGGCTGAAGCCGGGCTGCGCCAGCTTGTCCGCCGACAGGCCGAGGCGCTCGTAGGTGTCACGACCCACCACCCAGGGCGCAAAGGCCAGGCCGAGGTCGAACACGCCTGGCAGAGCGCTCTCGATCTTGCTCAGGTCCGCGTCGGTCAGCCCTTTTTGCTTCAGCGCCGAGCGGTTGACGTGGGGAGCGCCGAGCAGCGTGTTCGTGCCCGACACGTAAGCGACGATCTCGCTGATCTGCGCTTCCGAGTAGCGCAAGCGCTTGAGCGCCTCGGGCACCGACTGATTGACGATCTTGAAGTAACCGCCGCCGGCCAGCTTCTTGAACTTGACCAGTGCGAAGTCCGGCTCGATGCCGGTGGTGTCGCAGTCCATGAGCAGGCCGATGGTCCCGGTCGGGGCCAGCACGGTGGACTGGGCGTTGCGGTAGCCGTGGGCTTCGCCCAGCTTGACCGCGCTGTCCCAGTCTTCGGCTGCGGCCTCCCACAGGTACTCGGGGCAGTGGTCGCGGTCGATGGCGTAGGCGGCTTCCCGGTGCTGACGCATCACGCGCAGCATGGGCTCGCGGTTCTTGGCAAAGCCAGGGAAGGCGCCCTTGCTGGCCGCGATCTCGGCGCTGACCGCGTAGGCGCGTCCGCACAGGATGGCCGTGAGCGCGCCCGCCATGGAGCGGCCCTTGTCCGAGTCGTAGGGAATGCCCTGCAGCATCAGCAGCGTGCCGAGGTTGGCGTAGCCGAGGCCCAGTGGACGATAGTCGTGCGAGTTTTTGGCGATACCCTTGGTCGGGTAGCTCGACAGATCGACCAGAATTTCCTGCGCGGTGAAGAACACGTCGACCGCGTGCCTGTAGCCCTCGACGTCGAACTTGCCCTGCTCGTCCAGGAACTTGGTCAGGTTGAGCGAAGACAGATTGCACGCCGTGTCGTCGAGAAACATGTACTCGCTGCACGGATTGCTGGCGTTGATCTTTCCGGTGTTAGGGCAGGTGTGCCAGTGGTTGATGGTGCTGTCGTATTGGACGCCGGGGTCGGCGCAGGCCCAGGCGGACTCGGCCACCATGTCCCACAGCTCGGTGGCGTCGAGCGTGTCGACGACCTGGCCGGTGGTGCGCGCGATGGTCTGCCATTTGCCGCCCGAAGCCGCGGCGCGCATGAAGTCGTCGGTGACGCGCACCGAGTTGTTGGAGTTCTGCCCGCTGACCGTGTGGTAGGCCTCGCCGTTGAAGTCGCTCTCGTAGCCGGCCGCGATCAGCGCCTTGGCCTTCTTCTCCTCGCGCACCTTCCAGGTCACGAAGTCGACGATTTCCGGGTGGTCCATGTCGAGGCAGACCATCTTGGCGGCGCGGCGGGTGGTGCCGCCGCTCTTGGTCGCGCCGGC
>DATDEV010000043.1:0-6347 GCA_036522995.1 Polyangiaceae bacterium | reverse complement strand
AGCACCGACAAGCCGAGCACCGACAAGCCGAGCACCGACAAGCCGAGCACCGATAAGCCGGTGCGCGCCGACGAAGCGCGCGGCTATGAGCGGGCGCCGGGCACCGAGCCCGAGGACGTAGCGCTGTTCGTGCCGCGATTGGTGCTGGCCGTGCCGCGCTACGCCCTCATGGTGCTGTTCTTTCCGGTGCGCGAGACCATCAGCTTCATGGACGAGCACGCGTTGGTCGAAGAGACAGTCGACTTTCTCTACAACGACGAGCGCAATGCCGCCGTCGTGCCCACGCTCGCGCTCGACAGCTTCTTCGGCCCGTCCTTCGGGCTCAAAGCGTTTCACGAGGACCTGGCCGGGCACGGCGAGTACGGCAGCATCGAGGCGCTGTTCGGCGGTATGTACAGCCTCGCCACTCAACTGCACTTTCGTGCCGAGCACTACCGGGGGACGCGCCTGTGGCTCGAGAGCTTGGCGCGCTACGAGGGCGAGCCGGGTCAGCTATTTCAGGGCATCGGCAACGGTCAAGTCAGCTCGAGCTCCGGCGAGCTGTTGGACCCGCGGCAGGGCTCGGTAGCGACGCGCTTTTCGGAGCAACGCTTGCTGGCGCTGCTGCGCGCGGGCTACGCCTTTGGGCGACCTTCGCAGTTGGTTCAAGTGGGGGCCACCGGTAGCTACGCCGTGCGCGATTTGGGTGCGGGAAAGCGCGGCAATGAACCTTCGATCGAGAGCGTCTACGACGTGAGCGAGCTCGTGGGCTTCGCGGATCGCGTGCCGGTGCTCGAAGCCGATCTGAACCTGATCGTCGACCTGCGCGACGTGCCGGGCGCGACCGCCAACGGCGCCTACTTCGAGGCGTTCGCGGGGCGCGCTCCCAGCCTGGGTGGACCTTACTCATTTTGGCACCATGGCGCCGAGCTGACGGGCTACATCGACCTGTACAAGCGCTCGCGCGTGCTCGTGCTGCGCGGCATGACAGAAGCCGTCGATGGCGACGCAGCAGGTATCCCGTTCTCGGATCTGCCGCGGCTAGGTGGTCCGCACCGGCTACGCGGCTACTCCTCGGGTCGCTTTCGCGACGAGAAGTCGCTGCTCGGCACCGTGGAGTACCGCTACCCCATTCACGAGTACGTGTCCGGCGCGCTGTTCTTCGACGCGGGACGGGTGTCGCCGAGCTACTCGGGCCTCTTCAAAGGGCCCTGGCACTTCGGTGGAGGAGCTGGCTTCAACGTGCGCTCGCGCGACCACGCCCTGTTTTCATTCGACATCGCCTATGGCGACGGCGTCCACCTTCATTTGACGACCAGCGACCCGCTGCGCACCTTCTCGGACAAGGACACGGACCTATGACCGATCTCGGAAAGCGCCTACTCGGCCTGCTCACCGTCGTCTACTTCGGCAGCGCGTGCGCCAGCGCGCAGCCGCGCTTTCGCGATGCACCTCCGGTTTGGCGAGTGGACGACGATCAGAGCATCGCGGAGCCGGAGGTGCGCGAATTCGACGCCAAGGAGTACTCCGCCAACGTGTTCGCACTTCAGCGCATCGATCGTTTGCTGCAGCTGCGCGACGAAGAGCTGGCGGGTAACCTCAACTCGCTCGAGGAAGTGCCAGACTCGACCTGGTTTCAGAATCGCATCGGCGTGCGCGCGGTCAAGCCGAGAGAGGCGGCGCGCGGGGTGGACTGGGGTGGCCCGCCGCGTCGGCCGTTCAGCATCATCGGCGGCAAGCTGGGTATCGGGCGTCCGAGCTTCTTGCTGCAAGACGGAACCGGGCGGCGCTTTCGAGTCCAGTTCGACACGGAGCGGAACCCAGAGCTGCGCACGGCGGCCGGCGTGATCGTCAATCGCATCTTCTGGACCGCTGGCTACAACGTGGCGTCCGATCACGTTTTCGAGCTGCGCAAAGACGAGCTGGCGATCGCGCCGAACGCGACCTACATCAACGCGCAAAAGAACGAGCGGCGCATGAGTCGCGAGGCCATCGATGCCATCCTATTTACCGCCCACCGCCGCGAGGACGGCGTCTACCGCGCCCTGGCCAGCCAGCTGGTGCCCGGTATTCCCAAAGGCGGCTTCAAGACCAAGGGCCAGCGCCGTGACGACGCCAACGACCGCGTGAACCACGAGCATCGGCGTGAGCTGCGGGGCCTGCGCGTCCTGGCCGCTTGGGTGGCCCATACCGACATCAGGGAGGAAAGCACGCTCGACGTTTACGTCGAGCGGAATGGTCGGCGCTTTCTGCGGCACTACTTGGTCGATTTCGGCGAGGCGCTGTCAGGCCACGCCTCGACTTCAGGCAGAGCGGAGGACGGCTGGGAGCACTACCTGGACTGGGAGATGCAGACCAAGGCCACCTTCGCCTTCGGATTGTGGAAGCGGCCCTGGGAAGACGTGCATGCGACGCCGTGGCCGGCGGTGGGCTCGTTTGCGGCGCGGCCATTCGATCCGACCGCCTGGCGCGAGGTCTATCCGTACTGGCCC
The DNA here is from genome assembly GCA_036522995.1 of Polyangiaceae bacterium. Lineage (GTDB taxonomy): Bacteria > Myxococcota_A > Polyangia > Polyangiales > Polyangiaceae > PMG-095. The sequence goes on along the minus strand of DATDEV010000043.1, from coordinate 3,876 downwards.
TTCGCGGAGATGGACGCAAGCGACGCCTACTGGGCGGCCAAACTGGTGATGCGTTTCGATCGCCCGCTGCTCGACGCCATCGTGGGCGAAGCCAGCTTGAGCGAGCAGGCTGCGGCGACTTACCTGGTGGACACACTGCTGGCGCGCCGCGACGCCATCGGTAAGGCTTACGTCGAAGCCGTTACTTCGCTAGACGACTTCCAGCTCAGCTCGACCCAGCTATGCATGACCGATCTGAGCGTACGCTACGGCTTTGCCAAAACTGGCAGCGTCGAGTGGCTCAGCGGCTCGACGCTGCGCTACTCCCTGCCATTGAGGGCCGACGGCCGTTTGTGCGTGCGCGTTCCGCGCGGCGACGCCTACACCGTGTTCCGCATGCGCGTCCGCCGGAGCGACAATGACGTGCGACCAGCGATGGAGCTCCACTTCAAAGCTGGTGAGCGTCCGCGCATCCTCGGCATCGTGCGAGTCGCGCGCTGATCGCCTCGTGCTGCAAAAATGCATGCAACGTGGAGTCGTTGGCGAGGCGACCTTTTCCGCCCGAAAGTGTCCCGCCACCAAACGATTGATGCCTGCCTGCCTGCTCGGCTCGGGAGGGGCGACCATCTCTGATATGAGCGCCCCCCAACTGACCGATCCGGGAGCCTCGGGGGAATGGCTGCAAACCGCTGCGGAACGAGCGCGCCTCGACTCCTCGCAGCGACGGGCCCGCTTTACACGCCTGGTTACCTTCGCGATGGCCGGCCTCACGGCGTTCACGCTGCTGGGGCTCGCCTGTTTCGCCTGGCGCCGGCACACCCTGCAGGCGGCGCTCGACGCGCCACCGCCCGCATCGACGCCAGTGCGCGACGCGCTGGCGGCTCCGCCCACTGCGATTGGCGGTCCGACCACCGGCGAGCCGCTGAAGGCCGCTGCGCCCACCGAAGCGCCCGCAGTCGTCGCCCCTTCGGCAACGGTGAGCGCTCGTAAGCCCGCCAGCCAAGTTGCTGCGAAGCCCAGCAAGAAGAAGCCGGCGCGCCCGCCGCTGAAGCGCGTGCTCCAGCAGCGCTGAATCAGCCCTGCTTGGCGTTGATAGCCAGCTCGGCGCCGTCGACGCGAACGGTGGGCTGCAGCACGTCTTCCCACTGATAGGTGTAGCGGCCGATGTGCCCGATGCGCAGGCGCGTGTCGACGAGCACGTCGATGCGGGCGCGCCGCAAGCGCTCGCAGAACGCGAAATCTTCGCCCAAATAGCCGAGCCTGCCGGGCGTTACCTCGGTCACCATCGGCAAGTAGAACGGCACGATGGCGCCGGCAGCATCCAAGATGCGAGGCAAAGCAAAGTGCGCTTGCACGGCTTCGAAGGCGACGCGGCGCACGAGCGCAAAGCCAGCACCCACGTAGCGTACCGGCACGACGCTGCCAGCTGTCCCGACGCCGATGGGCCCGGTAGCCTCGTCGAACACGCAAGCGAAGTCGCGCACGCCGCGCCGTGCGATCAGCGCCGACACGAAGGGGACGCCCAAGTCATCCAGCGCATCGGCTGCTTCTGGCTCGAAGTCCTGGTCGGAGTCGACCCACAGCAATGCGTCGTAGCCCTCGTCGAGCGCGGCGGTGGCCAAGCGGCTCCGCTCGCGATCGATGGCGGCAGAGCCGGGACGACGCCACACCATCCAGCCCCGTCGCTCGAGACCGGCCAGGCCGCGTTCACAGGCCGGCTCGATGAACGAGTGATAGGGACAGATGGCGAGGCGTCGGGGCGTGGGCACGTTGCTCTGGCCAGTCTAAGCCGATTGGCTCAGATCCCGTTACAGGTGCAGCTTCCGGCGTAGCTGAAGCTCTGCGTGAGCTTCGCGCCTCGGCAGTCGCCGCCGAGCGCAAACTCGAGGCTACCTTGGCCGGCGCAGGCGTTGCCGCCGTTGGAGACGGCCGCGACCGAGAAAACGGCCTTTTCGCCAGGCTGAAGCGTCTGCGGCGCCGCAAAGCCGCTGAGCGACACGCCTCCGCTAACGATGGGCGGCTGCACCGTGACCGGACCGTTACTGGCGTAGTTGAGGATCGCCAGCTCCAGCGCGCCGCAATCGTTCAGCGCCCAGCTGCTGGGCAGGCTGGCCAAGTTGGCGCTTTGCACGAGCAGCGCTTGCCCGCCGCTGGCGCGAAGCAGCGTGCTGGCCGGCAAGCTGCCGAGGTTGGTACCGAGCAGCAGGTTCTGCGTGTAACTGCCAGGGTTGCCGGGGTGTGGCGGGGCGACCAGCTGCAGGATGCCGCTCTGGCCGGGATCGACGCGGAAGGGCAAGGTGTTCTTGACTGCCGCCATGCTCGAGCCGTTTTCGACGATGCTGGTGACGTCGAGCGGCTCCGCGGAGCCGTTGAAGATCGTGAGGTCGGCGGAGCTATCCGCGCCGCACGTGTAGTCCAAGGCAGGCTGCGAAGCCTCGATGCCAGGCGGCGCCAGATCGCAAGGGCAGTCCTCGAGCCCGTTGCTGAGCACCGGCACTGCGATCTCACTCAAGTCGCACGAGCCCTCGACCAAAATGGAAATGGCATCGACCGTGCCCGTGGGCGCGTCTTCGTTGGCGGCAGGTCGTACCTCGACCTTGATCGCCGCGCCCGGCTCGAGCGTGAGAAGCTCCTGGGAACCAGGCACGAAGGCCGCGACCGCGAACAGATCGCCGACGGGAGGATGCAGCACCGCGTTGGCAGCGCCCTTGTTGACGATGGTGAAGCTCTTGGTGCCACAACCCTCGGCAGTGGAGGCGCAAGCCCACGCCAGAGGGCCGACCAACGGCGCGCCCGGTATGCTGTCGATCTCGAGGATAGCGCCGCCGATGGCGCCCTCCAGGTGAATCAAGGCCGAGCCCAAATTAGAAGTGAGGGTCAACGTGCCCTGACGCTCGTCACCGGGCGCGTCCGTGCCGACCACGCCGGGCGCGGTGCTCACGACGACGTCGACGCTTTCACCGGCAGCGACCGTCAACGGCAAGCTGGTTTCGAGCGTGTAGGCGCCTGCAATTTGTCCAGCCGTGATTTCGATCGCGCTCTCACTCCAATTGGTGAGCGAAAGGCTACGACGAACGCTGGCGACCCCGCACGAGATGTCGAACTTCAGCGAGCCCGGCAAGCTCAAGCCCATGCCTGATTCGACGATCACCGCGGCTCCGCCCTGCGCGTTCGGGGCGCCGGCGCCCGCTGCACCAGCGGTCGGCACGCCACCTTGGCCGCCCAGCGGCGCCTCGCCTCCGTCACCAGCCATGCCGCCGACGGCCGCGGTGGTTTCGCCAGCGCCTCCGCCTTCGCCCCCATCGGTTGGCGCGCTCCTCTTCCCTTGGCCGGAGCCGCAGGCCGAAGCCACGACTGCACCGCACACCACTAATCCCAACGCGCTCACGAGTGATCTCAATTTGGCTCCAAACGAAACCTGCTCTCTACACGAGATGTCGCTGGCGACTCAACTGCGCGGGAGTATTTCTCGCGCCACAAGCGAGGGGTGGGGGGCGCGCGCCCCCCATTGTCCCCGTTGAGCCGCGCGTCTACGCCAGGGTCACGCTGGAGACGTGCAAGCGATGGTGCGGCGGAGCGCTCACGGTGTGGCCGGTGACGCGCAGCGCCGAAGCCCAACCTGGGCCTGCCAACACCATGGAGTGGTACTCGCCGTTTTCGCCCGCGATGTCCAATCCGCGAGTCGAGTGAAGCTGCGACAGCTCGAGCAATGCCGCAGCATCCAGATGCCGACCGACCCAGGCGGCGTCCAGCCAGGGCTCGCTGACGTGAGTGAGCATGACGTCGAAGCCGAGCCCGAGCAGTCGTGCGAGATGGGCGCCGCGTGGGACGCCCCAGAGCGGTAGCTCGACGCGCAGCCCGACTTCCCGAGCACGGGCGCTGATGAAGTTTGGCTGG
>DATDEV010000042.1:0-2804 GCA_036522995.1 Polyangiaceae bacterium | reverse complement strand
GCCAGCCAGCAGCGCGATTGGGGCTGGGGCCCCAATCGCCACGAGACGACCTGCGCGCATACATGCGCGCAGGTGCTGGGCGCTCGGCTCACCTAACGCGCGTCGCGCGCCGGCCGTACAGGGTACTGGCACACGCGTCGTGGCAACTCGCGTCGTTGTCTCGCCCGGTCGCTCGTGACACTGTTGTTTGTTGCTTACATGACTACTCCGGCACCGCGTCGCTTTCCCAGACTCGTCGAGACCGTGGGTGAGGAGCCCGCAGGCGAAGCGAGCTCGGGTCGAGGCCGCGAGTCCTCTGAGCCCATCCTCTACCTGGCGGGCGAGGTCGTGGGCGATCGCTACCGGCTCGTGCGCGAGATTGGTCGCGGCGGCATGGGCGTGGTGTGGGTCGCGCATTCGCTAGTGCTCGGTGTCGACGTGGCGGTCAAGCTGATCCGCGCCTCTGCCAGCTCGGCGCTGTCCTCGCGCATGGCGCGCGAAGCTCACGCCGCCGCGCGACTCGGTCACCCGGCGCTGGTGCGCGTCTTCGACTTCGGTTGGACGCGTCACGGCGATCCGTACTTGGTGATGGAGCTGGTGCAGGGCGAAACCCTGGCGGCGCAGCTCAAGCGCGAATCCCGCATGCCGGCGATTCGTGCGGTGCAGACGCTGCTGCCGATCGCCGACGGCCTACGCCTGGCTCACGACAAGGGCATCGTTCACCGCGACATCAAACCCGACAACGTGTTCCTCGCCTCCGATCAGCTCAATCGCCGCCAGCCCAAGCTGCTCGACTTCGGCATTGCCAAGGTCGACAAGCAGGTGGACGGGCGCCTCACGCAAGTGGGCGCGGTGCTCGGCAGTCCCGACTACATGTCCCCGGAGCAAGCGCTCGGGCTCGACGACATCGACGAGCGCACGGACATCTGGTCGCTGTGCGTGGTGCTGTACGAGGTCATTACCGGCGTCGTGCCCTTCCAGAAGCCGAACTACAACGCGTTGATGCACGCCATCATCAACGAAGACCCCGTCTCCAGCGTCGACTGCGGAGCGGGCGACAAGGCGCTGTGGCAGATCATCCAGCGCGGTCTGCGCAAGGAGCGTGGCGAGCGCTTTCCGAACATCACCGAGCTCGGCGAGGCGCTCGCGCTGTGGCTCTACGAGCACGGCATCAAGGAAGACCTATCGGGTAACTCGATCCGCGCCGTGTGGCTCGACGCCGCGCTCTCGAGCCCGGCGCGCGAGCTCTCTGGTCGGCCACCCAGCAACGAATTCGGCAGCTCAATGCGCGGCGCCATGTCGAGGGCGCCGACCATGCCGGCGGCCAGCTCCTCGAACAGCGAGACCGTGACGCGACCGGCGCTGCGCCAGCGCAACCGCCGTAGCCGCGCGCTGCTGCTTGGCCTGGCGGCGGCGCTTGCGATCGGCGGGCTGGGCACGTGGGCCGCTTTTTCGACGGGCAGTGCTGCTGCGCCTCCGCCGACCGAAGCCAAGCCAAGCCCAGCTGCGCTGGCGCCTCGACCCGAGCCGGCGCCGCCGTCCGAGCCGGCCGCTCCAGTCGACGAGATGCCTGCGCTTGCCGCCAGCGCCAACAAATCTTCGTCCACGACGGCCGCCAAGCCCAAGCCGCGGGGCGTGGTGACGCGCAAGAAAGGTCACGACTTTGGGTTCTAAGCGCAGCTCGCGTCAGGTCGTGGCGCTGCTAGCCCTCGCCATCGGTTGCTGGACGGGCGCCGCTCGTGCTCAGGAGCCCGATGCCGGCACGCGCATGGCGGCGCGAGAGCTGGCCATGACCGGGGCCGAGGCCTTCGACAAGCAGGACTACGTGACCGCGCTGGATCGCTTCCAGCGCGCAGAGCAGCTGTACAAGGTGCCGTCGATCGCGGTGATGGTGGCGCGCTGTCTGGCCCGCGTTGGCCTGGTCGTCGAAGCCGTGGACAAGTACGAAGAGACCCTGCGCATGCCGCTCGATGCGGCGGCGCCAGAGGCGTTCCAGCGCGCTGTCGCGGACGCCACCGCCGAGGTCGACGGGGTCCGGGCGCGCGTGGCCAGGCTCGAGCTGCGCTTGCCGGCCGAGCTGCCCAAGGGCCTGGAGGTCATGTTCGATGATCACCCGGTTCCGCCGGCGCTGCTGGGCGTACCCAAGCCCGTCAACCCAGGCGCTCATCGCATCTCCGCTCGCGCACCTGGCTACGAGCCGTACAGCTACGAGCTCACGCTCGCCGAGGGCGCAGCTCAGGCGATCGAGATCGCGCTGTCACCGGTGAAGCCAGCGGCTGCGTCCGTGCCGCGCTCGGCACCCGCACCCGCTCCGAGCGACAAGCGGACAGGCGCATCGACGCTCACGATTTCGCTGCTGGCGGGCGGCGGCGTGGCGCTCGCGGTCGGCGCCGTCACCGGCATCGTGGCCCTGAACCGCAAGCACTCCCTGGACACCGCCTGTAACCCCGGCTGTCCGAGCGACATGGCCTCCGACCTCGATTCATTTCGTCTGAACCGCACCATCTCGTACGTCAGCTTCGGGGTCGGCATTGCAGCCGTCGGCACTGGCGCTTACCTGCTGCTCCACAAGAGCTCGTCGGGCGCCCAGGTGGGCGCACGGCTGCTGCCGGGCGGCGGCGCCTTGACGGGGAGCTTCTGATGTCGACGCGCGCTCGAGTGTCTGCGGGGAGCCTGCTGCTGGCGCTAGCCGTCAGCGGTTGCCCGGTGACCGACGACTACTACCTGCTCACGGAAGAGGTTTCGATCCCGGGCACGGCGGGCAGCGACGCCGCTGCCGGCAAGGACGCGGGCGGCAGCGGTGGCACGCTCTCGGTGATCCCGGG
>DATDEV010000041.1:0-5232 GCA_036522995.1 Polyangiaceae bacterium | reverse complement strand
GAGCCGGCGCTATAGATGATGCAGTCGAGATCACCGACGATCGCCTCCAGCGCGGTGATGTTTCCAGGAATGTCGTCCACGATCAGGATCGCGGGTATATCTTTGGGCAACTTGGTCATGGCGCGGCAACTCGGTCCAGTCCTGGCATCGCCGAAGCGAGGATGACCGGTGGATGCTCGGGGCCCTTCGCTAGTTGCGCGAGGACGTCGAAGCCATCCGTACCAGGCATGCGCAGGTCGAGGACGATCGCGTCGAACGGCTCGTGCTCGATAGCGCTGAGTGCAGCGTCGCCAGTGCTGGCGAGTGTTACGTGATAGCGAGCCTCGAGCTCCTCCTTCAAACAGTCGAGGGTTTCGAAGTCGTCATCCACGAGCAGCAGGCGGGCTTTTCCCATTCGGGTTGCCCCCTTGAGGGCAAGGCCGATGCCAGCGTCAGCTCGCGCTCGATGAGCTATTTTCTGGCTGATTTCGCGGGCTTACACGTCCCTACACGGCCGCATTTTCGCCTCACGCCAGGACTCGTCGGGTCAGAGAGCCACGTACACAATGAACGCTCTTCGCCTACCAGATGCGCACGCGCCGCTCGGGCGGCAGGAAGAGTTGCTGTGCGGGCCCGACGCCGAATGCCGTGTACCAGGCGTCCATGTTGCGCACCACGCCATTGACGCGGAAGCGCGGCGGGCTGTGTGGATCCACTTTCAGCAGCTGCTGCTGCAGCTGCTCGCGGTACTTCGAGCACCACACCTGGGCCCAGGACAGAAAGAAGCGCTGGTCGCCGCTGTAGCCGCCCAGAACCGGCGCTGGCTTGCCAGCCAGCGCGAGCTGGTAAGCGCCATACGCCACCGACAGACCACCCAGGTCGCCGATGTTCTCGCCGAGCGTGAGCTCTCCGTTGACCTTCTGCCCTGGCAGCGGCTCGAACTGTGCGTATTGCCCGACAAGCGCCTGCGTCTTGGCGTCGAAGCGCTGGCGATCGCTGTCGGTCCACCAATTGCGCTGCACTCCCTTGGCGTCGTAGCGCGAGCCCTGGTCATCGAAGCCGTGGCCCATCTCGTGACCGATGACGGCGCCGATGGCGCCGTAGTTGATGGCCGCGTCGGCTCGCGGATCGAAAAATGGAGGCTGCAGGATGGCGGCCGGAAATACGATCTCGTTGAACTGCGGATTGTAATAGGCGTTGACCGTCTGCGGCGTCATGAACCATTCGCTGCGGTCGGTCGGCTTGCCCAGACGTGACAGCTGGTCTGCGTACCAGTAGCGCCGCACGGCCCTGTAGTTGGCCATCAGATCGTTGGGGGCGATCTTGATCGCCGAAAAATCCCGCCACTTGTCGGGGTAGCCGATCTTGGGATTGAAGGTTTGAAGCTTGGCTAGTGCTTCGCGCTTGGTCACATCGCTCATCCAGTCGAGCTGCTGCAGCCGCGTGCCGTACGCAGCGCGCAGGTTGGCGACGAGGTCGAGCATCTGCTGCTTGGCGGCGGGCGGGAAATGGCGGTCCACCCACAGCTTGCCGACGGCTTCGCCCAGCGCCCGTTCGTCACCCACCAGGTTGACAGCGCGCTTCCAGCGGTCGCGCTGCTCGGGCTGGCCGCCCAAGATCGTGCCGAAGAATGCGAAGTTGGCCGCATCGATGCGATCACCCAACAGCGAGGCGTGAGCTTTGACCAGATGGTACGTGAGGTAGCTCTTCCACACGCCGACCGGCGTTTGCTTGACGATCAGCGCGATCGGCTCGAGCGCGCTCGGCGTGACGACGTTCAGCTCTCGCACCTGGCGCAGGTCGATGCCTGCCGCCGTGAGCTGTTTGCGCCAGGGATAGCTGGCGTACTTCTTCTCGAAGTCGCCGAGCTTCATCACGTTGTAGGTCTTGTCGTCCTGGCGCAGCTCGGACTTGGGCCAGCTCTGCCGAGCGATCGCGGTCTCGAGCTCGAGGATCTGCTTCCCTGCATCTGCCGCGGCGCTGTCCGCATAGCCAGCGAGCTTCAGCATCGTCTCGATATTTGCCTGGTAAGCCGCACGAATCTTTTCGAACTGCGCTTCCAGGTAGTAGTCGCGGTCCGGCAGGCCCAGGCCGCTGTGGGCGACGTTGAGCATGCTGCGGTCGGGGTCGCCGCGGTCGATCTCGATCGACAGATCGAGCGGAGCTAGCGTGCCGGTGGTGCCGTTCTTACCGAAGGCGACAATCACCTCGTCGAGCTTCTGAATGCGCTTGATGGCGTCGAGCTCACTTTGAAGCGGAGCGATCCCGCGCTTGTTCAGGTCCTCCAGGGCCATGAAGCTCTTGAAGTAGTCGGCGACCTTTTGCTCGATGCTGCCGGCGGCCGGTGCCTGCTTGGTCAGCTCGTCGATGATGGCCTTGACCCAATCCTCCGAGCGGTAGTGCAGCTCGACGAACGCCCCATAGGACATTTCGTCGGCTTTGAGCTGGTAACTCCGCTGCCAGCTGCCGTTGGCGTAGCCATAGAAGTCGTTGCCCGGAGCCAGCGAGAGATCGCGCCGCGCCAGCTTCAGGCCCACCTCGGCGTCGCTCGCAGCAGGCGGCCCGGCGCTCGCGGAGGTAGCGGTTGTCGCGCTCGGCGAAGGCTGGGGGGGCCCAGCGGCCGACTGCGGTTGCTGGGCGCAAGCAGCGAACATGGGCGCCGCAATGAAGCCCAACAGGATGACGAACGTGCATGCGTGGTGACGTGTGATTCGCAACATGGTCGACATGGAAATGAGGCGCCCGCAGCCCGGCGACATGACGCTCCGGCGGCGGGCGAGCATCGCCTTTTTCCCGTCTGCGCGCTATATAGGTCGAACATGTCGGCGAGCGGCGGAGGAGCTGGGGACAGCGTCGGAGATCGAACGAGCTTGCTCGAGGTCGCTCGCCTGAGCATCGTGCACTTGCAGCTGGAGGACTTCGCCGATCTGAAGCGCGCGATGACGACGGCGGCTCGCGTCAGCGCCGAGACGCTCGACGTCGCCCGCGTCGGGATCTGGTCGCTGGTCGACGAGGGCATGGCGCTGCGGCGCGTCGTGCTTCACGACGAACGCGAAACCGGCGAGCTCGAGTCGCGCGACTGGAAGCTGCCGCTGGCGTCGTGGCCGGGTTATCGGGCTGCAATCCTGTCGCGCCGGATGGTGGCGGTGGAAGACGCCGTGACCGATCTGAGGACGGCCGAGATGGCCGCCGACTACCTGATCCCCAACGGCGTCAGCTCCATGCTCGATGCGCCCTTGTTCGTGGGCGGCGAGGTCTGGGGCGTGGTGTGTCACGAACAGGTGGGCCTGAAGCGGATCTGGTCGAAACGCGAGATCGACTTTGCGACGTCCGTGGCGGACATGCTGAGCGCGATGCTCGAGCAAGCCCTGCGGCTCGCGCTCGAGGAGCGCCTGCGCGAAGCAGAGGCCGCGCTGTCGCGATCGCGCGAGGCCGAGGCGGTCGTGAAGACGGCAGCAGCCATCGGCCACGACATCAACACGCTGCTGCAAGCGATCTCCGGTCGTGCCGAGCTAGCGGCGCGCTCCGAGGGCCCCGTGGACCCAAGCGATCTGATCGGCATCATGAACGACTGCCAGCGCGCGGCGCGCGTGGTCTCGCAACTGCGAGAGCTGGAGCGCCCTGCTCGCTCGGTCGGTCAAGAGACCGACCTTTCGTTCGTGATCGAGGATACGCGCGAGACGCTGGAGGCATTGCTCGGTCCGACGCATTCGCTGACGATCGAGCTGGCGGCGGCCGCCACCGTGCCGGCGCGGCGCGCCGACGTGGAGCGCATCGTGCTCAATCTGGTCGTCAACGCGAAGGAAGCCATGCCGGACGGCGGTGTGGTGCGCCTGGCGGTGCACCGCACGGCCGCGGCGGTGTCACTCCAGGTCACCGATCAGGGTAAGGGCATCACCGCCGAGCAGGCGACGCGCGTGTTCGAGCCGTATTTCACGACTAAGAGTGGGCGCAACTCGGGGTTGGGGCTGTTCGCGGTGCAGGCCATCGCGCGCAACACGGGCGCCACGGTGAGCCTCGATAGCTCACCCGGTACCGGCACGTCCGTCTCGGTCAAGTGGCCCGTCGCACCAGCGTGAGCCGCGGGCGCGCGCGGCGTCGCGGGGTCGACTAGCGTGATCTGCTCGCTCCAAGGACTGACTACGTAGTGCTAGAACGAGTACTCGACGGTGTTCAGCGACTTGACCTTGGCTTGCCAGGTCAGGCCCTTCAAGCGGTCCTTGATGCAGCTCACGAGCTTGTCGTTCTTGGGCGTGGCAGCGACGTCGAGCCCGACAGCCTTGCCGTCCCAGACGGCGATCTTCATCTTCACGTGCGCAGCGCCGGGCTTGCACGGTTCGTAGATCGCGAAGTCCTGAATGGGCTTGCTGAGCGTTTCCTGATCGATGTTGGCGCGCTCGGCGCCTTGCGGAACGGCCTTGATGGCGTCGGCCACCGACATGCCGTCCGTGAATTGAGGCTCCACTGCCGGAGGCTTCTCTGGCTGGGGCTCTTCCTTGGGGGCTTCGGCTTCGACAGGCGGCGGTGGCGGCGGCGGCGCAACGGTCGGCGGCGGCTCGGCCTCCGGCGCCTCAGCGGGCGTCCCCGAACCGCCACAAGCCAGCAATAGCAGCCCTAGAGCCGAAAGCGCGGCGAGCTCCCTCATGCGCCGACCATACATCCGTTCACTGGCGTTGACGAGAGCCGGAGGGGCACAGTGGCCGTGTGGCTCGTAGTTAGCGATACGGACGGAACAATTGCACACGGCAGAAAAGGAGCCTTGACGACCCCGCCCGCCTCAGCCATCCCTCCGTCCGCACGCGCCCGTAGCTCAGCTGGATAGAGCAGTGGATTTCTAATCCACCGGTCAGGGGTTCGAGTCCCTTCGGGCGTGCCAGGTACCTCTTGGAGGCAATGCCCGACCGCGTACCCCGTTTCCGTGGAGCGTGCCAAGAGCGTCAAGGCCTATCTCGAGGACGACGTCGACACTTGGCTGAAGAACTACGATCTGCCTGGGAAGAAGAAATGGGCACGCGCGAGGATCGTCTGATGATCCAGACGGGCGGTAAGGCGGTGGAAGACGCCCGCCTGGCAGCCCTCGGGTATCCGTTCGCAGAGGGTACGGATCAGGAATGTTGCCGCCGTCCAGGCGTTCCAACGTGATCACGTGCTCGGCAGCGACGCGGTGACGCCCGGCGCTCTTCCTCCGGCGATCAGCGCGAAGCTCACTCAGGCGTTCGGAGCGGACTTCGAAGCGCCAATCCCTCCGCCACC
>DATDEV010000040.1:0-3161 GCA_036522995.1 Polyangiaceae bacterium | reverse complement strand
ACCAGCCAGCCGCCGAGCACGCCCCAGGCGGGCAGCAGGTAGAACAGGACCATGACGCGCACCACGTCGCCGGTCACGATCGCGCTCGCAAAGGTCAGGTTGGCCAGCCCGCCCGCGCAGGCCAGCAGCAGCAGCCCCCCGAGGTTCGGCCTGACCTGCCGCGCGCGCCGCAGCAGCCAGCCGCACGCAAGCAGTCCCACCGAGCCATGCGCCACCAGCGTGACGTTCAGCCCCAGAAGCCCGAAGGTCCCGAAGTACTTGAGCGGCAGCCAGGTCAAACCCCACAGCGTCGAGCTCGCCAGCAGAATGAGCACGGGCTGGAGCGGGGGAACGCTCGGACGGGCGGCGGGGACCGACATCGCGACGGCAGCCTAGTGGTCCAAGGTTTCGGGAAACGCACGGAAGCGACAAAAAGCCTTGTGCGTCGGGCCGGTGGGGGCTACCCCGCCCAGGGCGTGAGTGCTCTGCCCCACCCCGATCGGTTCAGTCTGCTGGTGGCAGGCCTCGACCCCGGGCAGTGGCGACTGCTGGGCGCGCTGGCGCTCGAGCAGGGTTTGGCGCGCGGCGTGCTGGTGGCGCTCGACGTCGCGGCGTCCGGCGCGCCGCCAGCGCCCGTGCCCGCTCCCGGGATGACGCCCGGGGCGACGCCGCGCACCGTCGCGCTCGACGCCTGGCTCAAGCGCGCCGTCACCAGTGGTCTGCTCGTGGCTGTGGGGCCGACCCGCGCGCTCGGGCTCACCAGCGCTCCCAGCCGCGAGGCTGGCTACGCGGTGGCTCCCGAGCTCGGCCAGCTCGTGCTGCGCGAGCTGGCCCGGCGCGGAACCTTGACCGACATTGCGCGCGCCACCCACGATCTGCTCGGGGGCCGCTCGGTCAGCGATCTGGCGCTGTCGCTGTCGCTCGGCGACTACCGCGGCTTCGCGCGTCGCTTTTCGAGCGAGCGTCTGCCGCGCCAGATCGCGCTGCGCAGCGCTGCCGAGTGGCTGCGCGTCTGGCTCTGCGAACCGTTCGACCAGCACTGGCTGCAGGCGACCTGGGGCGACCAGGCCGACGCCGTCGCTCTGCGCGTGCTGCGTGAATGCCTGGATGCGCCGAGCTCGTGCGACGCGCTGCGCGGCTGGCTGATCGCGCGCCTCGCGCAGCTGCCAGCGAGTGAGACGCGCGTCGAGCTGGCGGCGCTTTTGTGCGAGCACGCGCTGCTGCGCGGCCAACCGAGCGAAGTCGCGAGCTACCTGGCGCACCTGCCGCGCTCCAGCGCGCTCGGCTTCATGGCTGCAGCCGCTTTCGCCGAGGGCGATTTGGCGCTGGCGCAGGCGCGCCTGAGCGAGGCGCTCGGAGCCTTGCTCGGTGGTGCGTCTTCGAGCCAGCGCCGCGCTGCCTTGCCGCAGTGCGGCGCGCTCACGCCGGTGCTGGCGCTGCTGCTCTGCGCGCGCCAAAACGAGGAGGCCAGCTCGGTGGCCAGGCGCCTGGTGTCGGTCGGCACGAGCGACGCCGCGCGTGGAGCCGGGCGAGCGCTGCGCACGCTGCTGCGGCGCCTGGAGCAGTCGGCGAGCGAGCACGAGCGCATCGACGTTCACGATCTGGGCAGCGGCGCCGGCATCTGGGAGACGCTGATCGCCGCCTACGACGTCAAGCTGCACGAAAAGCAGAGCGAGACGCGCGCGCGCTGGGCCCAGCACCTGGTCCGGCGCGCCACGGCCGCGGCTGGCGGCGGCTATCGCTGGGTCGCCGAGCAGGCGCTGGTGCTCGCCGGCGAGCTGGCGCGCGACTACGCCCAGCAGGAGCTCGAGCGCCAGGGCGCCTCGGCCGCCGCTCTGACCCTGGACGCGCGCGCCGCTTCACTGTGGGAGCTGCTCTCCACCCGACCGGAGTGGCAAAAGACGCTCCACGCCCTCTCCGCGCTGGCCGGTGATGCCGGGCAAGCCGCCGATACCAGCCTGCGCGTGGCCTGGTACGTCGACATGGCCGAACCGAGTCTCAGCAGGCCGGCGCTCCAGGAGCACCGCCTGGAGGATGGCGGCTGGAGCCAGGGGCGTCGGCTCGGCCTCAGCGAGCTCTACGAGCTGCGTGAACGCCTGCCCGAGGAGGATCAGCGGGTGCTGGCCGCGACGCGTGAGCTCACGGCGGGTCGCCGCGAGTTCGCGCCCGAGGCGATGGAGCGGCTGATCGGCCATCCGCGCGTGCTGCATGGTGCGCGGGGCAACCTGCGGGTCGAGGTCACGCGAGGCAGCTGTCGCATCGAGACCGAGCAGGAGCCCGGCTACATTCGGCTCGTGGTCGAGCCGGCTGGCGCGCGCCTGGGCGTGAACGTCGTGGCCGTCGAGGACACGCGGCTGGTCGTTTATCGCGTCAGCGAAGCCATGCAGCGGGTCATCGAGCTGCTGCCGGCCCAGGGCGTGCGGGTGCCGCTGGCGCAAAAGGCTGACCTGCTCCGCGTGCTGGGCGAGCTGTCGCAGAGCGTGGACGTGCAGAGCCCGGAGCTCGGCGACGAGCGCAAGGTGGAGCCCGACACCACGGCTTGTCTGCGCTTCGCGCCTCACGCGGGCGCGTGGCTGGTGCAGCTCGGGGTGCGTCCCTTTGGCGTGAGCGGCCGCTTCTTCGTCGCCGGCACTGGTCGGCTCGAGCTGAGCGCCGTCGTCGACGGACAAAGGCTGCGCTGCGAGCGCGACTTCGAGCGCGAGCGGGCGTCGGTCGACCAACTGATCGCGGCCTGCCCCACGCTCTCGGGCGCGCTCGAGGAGAGCGAGGGGCGCTCGGCGCACGAAGTCGACAACTGGGTCTTGGGTGAAGTCAGCGCTTTGACCCTGCTGTCGGAGCTGCGCGCTTCCGGGCTACGTCACGAGCTCGAGTGGCCAGAGAAGTCGAGCCTGCGCTTGCACGGCGACTCGCGCTCGGTGCTCTCGGGCCGTTTGCGCGTCGACAAGGGTTGGTACCTGGCGACCGGTGGGCTGAAGCTCGACGACCTGACCGAGGTCGCCCTCAGCGAGCTCGTGCATGCCCCCGCGCTGGCCGGGGGACGCTTCGTGCGCCTGCCCAACGGCGACTACGTCGAGCTCGAGGCGCGCATGCGGCGCGTGATCGCGGCGCTCGGGGCGGCCGCGACGCGCGCCAAGCCAGGCGGTCCGCTGCGCTTGCACTCGGCGGCGGTCGCCGCGCTCGAC
>DATDEV010000039.1:0-8136 GCA_036522995.1 Polyangiaceae bacterium | reverse complement strand
CCACTCGTGCAGAAGTTTTCAGGGGAGGGGATCCCCCATCGCTCACCGCCCATCGCTCACCGCCCATCGCTCACCGCTCTCGCCCTGCACGCTGCACCCTCGCACCCGCCCCACTGTACCCATCTCCGCCCGTTAGCTTCTGCAACCGAGCTGCACCTGGGCAGCCCCCCGCACAAAAAAATGCTCCCGATGACTTTCATCACCGGGAGCAGTCCGAGACCCTCATAAGCCGGGTTCTGTTCGCCGCAGTCGTTACCTTCCGCAGCGTGGCGGTCATTCCTCTGGGACGCGCGTTACCGCGACGCCTCGTGCGGCCTACCCAGGGGCATCGGGCGGGCAGCCCTCAAGCGCCCCTCTACATGGCCTTGCTCCGGATGGGGTTTGCCGTGCCGAAGCCGTTACCGACTTCGCGGTGGGCTCTTACTCCACCGTTTCACCCTGACCCGTGGCGGCGGTGAAGCCGGCGCGGGCGGTTTGCTTTTCTGTGGCACTTTCCTCGAGGTTTCCCTCACCGGGCGTTACCCGGCATCCTGCCCTACGGAGCCCGGACTTTCCTCTCGAGCAAGCTCGAGCGATCGCCTGAAGCTCTCGGACCCGCGCAACATAGCCTCGCTCGGCTAGCAGGTCCAGCAGCTCCGGGGGCTTTGCGGCCTCAGGCGGCGTCGAGATCCAGCGTCACGCCGGCCGCTTCCGAGATCTGGCTGATGCGACCCTTCAGCTTGCGACGAGCGCGCGCCTCGAGCTGCCGCGCACGCTCGCGCGACACGCCCAGCCGCCGACCAATCTCGGCCAGCGATAGCTCGTCCTCACGGTCGGCCATCAGTCGCTTCTCGACGATGTAGCGTTCGCGCTTGTCCAGGTGCTTGAGCGAGTCGCGAACGAGCGCTTGCACGTTCAGTCGCACCTCGCCCTCGGCCACCTGCTGCTCCTGATTGTTGCCGGGAGCGATCAGGGTGTCGAGCACGGTGGTGGCCGAATCATCCCAAACCTGCGCGTCGAGCGACAGATCGCGCGACTCCAGCCGCCTGACCATGGCCGTGACCTTGTCGGTCGGCATACCCATCGCCTTGCCGAGTAGCTCGTCGGCTTCGGGGCCTTCACCGACCAGGTTGGTGATGCGCACGCGCTCGCGACGCAGCTTGAAGAAGGTCTTGGAGCGCAATGCGCCCGAGCCGACCCCCACCAAGCTCCAGGAGCGAATGATGTAGTTGAGAATGTAGGCGCGGATCCAATAGGCCGCGTAGGTCACGAAGCGCGTGCCGCGCTCCGGCTCGAACTTAGACAGCGCGTGAACGATGCCGAAATTGCCCTCCGCAACCAGATCGGCCACCGGCAGCCCGTAACGCCGGTACTTCAGCGCGATCGCCACCACGTGACGCAGGTGAGCGCGTACGAGCGCGTCCCGCGCGGCCTCGTTGCCCGTCTGCCGGTAGTCCACGACCAGCGCGTGCTCTTCCTCACGCGTCTGCTGGGGATAATGTTGAACGGTCCGGACGTAGGTCTGAAAGGACGTATCTGTCTGGCTTGTCATGACGCCACTTGCCTCGCACCTTCGACTACGAGGGCAGGTGGTTCGAAGTTCCGCGAAGTTACGTTAAGCGGGAACTTCGTACGCCGGGGCAACTGGGCAGGACGCCAGAGCACTTAACCGGCACCGCGCGCGTCATCCGCTACAGCCAGTGTGTACCGGACGCGCGTCCGGTACACTGTCTGACGCTGCTCAGACCTTGAAGGACGAGCCGCAGCCGCACGAACCGGTGACGTTCGGGTTACCGAACTTGAAACCAGCGCCGTGGGCGCCCTCGACGTAATCGATCTCGGTGCCGTCTAGGTACTGATAGCTGAGTGGATCGACGAAAAGCGACACGCCGTGGGACTCGTAGCGCTCGTCCATGTCGGTCGGCTTGTCCTCGAAGTACAGGTCGTATTGGAAGCCAGCGCAACCGCCACCGATCACGCGCAGGCGTAGCCCTTGACCATCCAGACCTTCGGACTGCGAGATTTCACGAACTTTGTCAGCGGCGAGGGGGGTGATTGAGATCATCGAACGAGCAGGCCTCCACGGGGCGGGGGGAAGATTTCCCCGGGCCGGGATAGTATAGGCACGAGGAACCCGTGAAACCAGCCCGCATCTCCTTTCCGTCTGGGATCATCGTCGCGGCGTGCTGCATGACCGGAACGGCTTGGGGTCAGACCGCCCCCACCGCGCCCCCGCCCGCCGCGCCCGCCCCCGCCCCCGCTCTGGCTCCCGCTCCCGCGGAAGCCGCTCCGCCGCCGGCCGCCGAGCTCCCGCCGCCTCCACCTCCGAAGAGCACCGTGCCCCCACCTCAGGGGAAGATGGTGGTCACGGTGCCCGACGTGCCCCCGGCCCGCGAGCGCAAGGGCTACCACGTGCACGATGGCTTCTACCTGCGCGTGGGCGCCGGTCTCGGGTTGGGGTTTGGCTCGGTTTCGACCGATAGCGGTGTCTCCAAGGATTTCGCCGTCGGTGGAGCGGGCCTGGGGCTCAACTGCTGGATCGGAGGGACGCCCTGGCGAGGAGTCTCTATCGGCGGCCTGATTTCGTATCATGGGCTCCACGACGGGCACACCGAGGTCGATGGTAACGAGACCGATGAGCCCATCGACATGGGTCTCGGCATGATCGGCGTCTTCATCGACACGTTCCCCGATGCGCAGCGCGGGCTCCATTTGGGCGCATCGCTGGGGCTGGCGGGGCTGAGGAGCGAGGCGCGCTCCGACGCTTTGAACGAGCCGCCGTACAGCGCGCACGACTACTCCGCTGGTGGCCTCGGTTTCTCGGGCTGGATCGGTTACATGGGCTTCGTCGGACCCGAGTGGTCACTCGGCGGCATGCTGCAGGTGACGGGGGCCTATACTGGCGGCAAGGAAGACTGTCAGTCGTGCGGCGAGGCGATTGAGCGCCGCGGCTCGGTCGGCGTCGTGAGCCTGTCGCTCACGGCGCTTTATCACTAGGCGCTGCTCACGCGAGCCGGAGGATGGCGCCGGAGCGACAGGCGAGTAGCACCGAGCGCGGACCCGCCGGGAACAGTCCCAGCGGATCGGGGCAGGCGCTGCCCGCAATGAACGAGACCTCACCGCCGGGAGTGAGCAGCGCCGCGTCGGCACCCGCGCGCGCGAGTAGCAACCGTCCATCGCCGAGCAGCAGCGCGTCCTCCGCGCCGGGCGCCTTGCGCGCCCCCGGATCCACCGGGACGCGCTGCGCCTCGCTGCCGTCACCGCGATAGCGCAGCAGGAGTCCGTCGCTGGTAAAGGCTCCCATCGTGCCGTCGCGATCCAGGAAAACCGGGCCGTCGAGCTCGAGGGTGGGATCTTCGACCGTGACCCGCAAACGACGCTCGGCGAGGTCGAACAGGATCAGGCGATGGTTGCCGCTGCGCACGAGTAGCAGCGAGCCGTTTGCGCTGGCCGTGACGGCGCCCGCCGGACCCCCGAGCTCGCCCAGGCGCGTGGGGCGACCGGCGGAGTCCAGGCGCAAGATCGCGCCCGAACCGCTCACGGCCACTTCCCCCACGCTGGTTTCGAGCAGCTCGAAGGGTGCCGCCGCCACGGACTTGCGCCACCCGAGGTCGCCGAACGCACCGACCTTCGTGAGCAGATTGCCGCTTGCCAGAAGCACACCGCCGTCGCGCGTGCCGAGCACGCTGCGCGCGCTCAGGTCGGGCTCACCCAGGGGCGTGCGGCTTTGCAGTTGGCCGTGCTCGTCGACCAGCCACAGCTCGCCCCCACACAGGAACGCAATCTGGCCACTAGCCACGACCACGGCCGCCGAGCTGGCCTCGTTGCCGAGCTTGAGCGAAAGCAGCAGCTTGCCCTGGGCGTCGAAGCGCGAGGCGCGAGCGTTCGGATGCAGCACGAAAAAGCCGCCATCTTCGCGCGTGACCAGGCCCCGACCGATGCCGAGCGCGACGCGCAGGCGCCCTTGAACGCTGGGGCTCGGCGCGAGCTTGACGCGGCTGCTGCGCGAACGCCGCGCATCGCAGCCTGGCATCGCATGGGGCGCCCGGGTTGGGCCGAGGCTGCTGCGGAGCCCGGTGTGATCGCGCGCAGCAACGGCGGCCCGAGCGCCGAGCACGCTGGCCACGCCGCTGGCGAGCCCGAGTAGCATGCCGCGCCGCTTCATGGCTCGGCCGTGAGCTCCACCCAATACGGCTCCTCGCCGGCAGGCGCGAGCAGCGGGTGAGGTGTGGGCGCCCACGGGTTTGGCACCAGCGAGAGCTGGATGCAGGCGCGCTCGGCCGGCGGCATGGCGGCGCCGCTCCAGGTGCCGAGCGGGTCGCGCGGTGAGGGGGGGACGTCTCGGGTGCCGCTGCGATGCACGCGCACCGGAATCTCACGCTCGGGGCCGGTCAGCGGTACCACCTGCAGCACTGCGGCGTGCGCGCGCGGCCGCTCGGGCGCATCGGTCACCGAGAAGCGAAGGGCGCCGGGCGTGCTCGAGCAGAAGACGTCGACGTCGCGCATCCAAGCCAGCCGCCCGCTGCGCTTGGTGCCGGGCGTGAGCAGCGAGGCATCGCGCTCGAAGTCGTTGGGCTCGAGCTCGGCATCGGGCGCGCTCGTCGCGCCCACGCTCAGTTGGTAGTGGTCCGAGATCGACTCCACTGTGGGCGGAGGCGGGGCCTTGCTGTAGGCCTCCCGATCTTGCATCACGCCGAGCACGTACTGTCCTGGGGCCAGCCGCAGAGCAGGGATGTCGAGGCGCCGATGGGGAGCGCCTGGACAATAGCGGCCGAGCGGTTCCTGAGAGCCCGTGGTGTAGAGCAAGGCGCACAGCGCCATGCCCCGCAGCCCGCTCAGCTCCACGCGCAGCGGTGACGTGCCGCTCACGTCGAAGCGGTAAAAATCGCGATCGCTGCGCTCCTCGTCCAGACGCTTGCCGATCACGCCGCGAGCGCTGAACGGCAGCGGCACTCGTGTGGCTTCGCTGGCGGCGTCGTTGGGCTCGAGCTCGTCGCCGGCGAACGTGGCCGGCGCCGTCCAGCGCTGGACGGCTCGGACGGAGGCGACACTGGCAGCGACGAGTAGCACCGCCAGCATCGCCCACAATGCGCGCCCGCGCTGGCGCAGCTTGCGCTCGTAGCCTTCGACCTCGTCGCGCGTCGCGGCTTCTTCGTCGGCACCGTCCACCACGTGACGCAGGTGGGAGGAGTCGAGCAGACGCTCGACGTCCTGGTGCCGTCCGCTGCTGTCCAGCTCGCGAATCATGGCCTGCTGCAAGTCAGTCACACTGCGCACCCGCCGCCTCGGATCCTTGTCGAGCGCTGCCAGCACGAGCTGGCTCACGCTGGGTGGAATCTTGAGATTCGGAAAGCGCTGGGTCGGGCTCTCGGGTAGCTCCATCAGGTGCTTGGTCAAGACGCCCATCGGCGTTTGCGCGTCGAACACCACCGTGCCCGTCAAGCAGGCGTAGGTGACTGCGCCTAGCGCATACACGTCGCTCTCGGGTCCCACGTCGTCGCCGCGGATCTGCTCCGGTGACATGTAGTACGGCGTGCCGACGATTGCGCCGCGCGAGGTCACCGCCGAAAGCTCGCCGCCCTCGCGCAGCTTGGCCAGCCCGAAGTCGAGCACCTTGATCACGTCCTGCTGCTCGCCGTCCTGCATCACGATGATGTTTTCCGGCTTGAGATCGCGATGCACCATGCCGATCTGGTGCGCTTCCGCGAGCGAGCTACAGGCCTGGATCACGATCTTGAGCGTGCGCTCGACGCCCAGCGGGCCGACGCGGCGGATCAGGTGGCCGAGGTCCTCGCCCTTCAGGTACTCCATGGCCAGGTACACCAGGCCGTCCGACGCGCCGAAGTCGAAGACCTGAACGGTGTTGGGGTGGGACAGGCGGCTCATCAGCTGCGCCTCGCGCTTGAAGCGCGCCACCTGCAATCCGTCGCGAGTCAGCTCGCCGGTCAGCAGCTTGAGCGCCATCAGCTTGCCGATGCGCGCGTGCTCGACGCGGTAAACGACGCCCATGCCGCCGCGCCCGATCGGTTCCTTGATGCGGTAGCGATCCGCCACCACCACGCCGATCAGCGGGTCCGCCAGCTCGCGCAGATCCGTGGCTCGCTCTTGCAGCGTGGGCGGCGGTGGCTTGCTCGAGGCCGGCGCTGGCGGTGGCCGCGTGGATGCGACCCCGAGCGTGCCGTGCGACATCGGCGCAGAGAGCGGCGCTACCGACAAGGCCAGCGTGGTGGCGTTGAAGTTCTCGCCCAACGACAGCCCGCATTGGCTGCAGAAGCGCGCGTCGAACGGATTTTCCGCGCCGCAGCTCACGCAGCCCTGCAGCGCAGCGGGGGCGACGGGCGGAGGTGTCACGGCGCTCCGGCTACGACGAGCTCGGCGCGCATTTCGGGTATGCGCTGACCGGTGCGCGGGCCGTCGACGAAGCGCGAGAGCTTGCCGAAGGCCTTCAGCTCACGCCCCTTGTCGAGCTGCGTTTCGACGCCGTAGACGACCTTGGCCAGGCAAGGGGACTTCTTGCAACCCTTCTTCACGTCGACCAAGAGCACGCTGGTGTAGCCGTCGTGGCGTAGGTCGAAGAGCTGCCCGGCGAGCGCCAGATTTTGCCCGGCGGCTGCGTCGCCCAAGCGCAGGGCGTCGGCGTAGGTCGTTTGGGCGATCGACCGGGCCAGCGCTGCGTCGCGTTCGAGGTTCTCGCTGCGGCGCACCTTGATGGTCACCAGGCGCGGCGCGTGATCCTTGAGCGTGGCCCGCACCACCAGCTGGTTGTCGCCGACCGAAAGTGGCTGCTTGCTCACGAAGCGGCCTTCGGCGTCGAGCACGACGTTGTTGCTTCCCACCTTGAGCGCGGAGCCAGGCGCAGTCCTGCCGGCGATGACGATTTCCTTGGCGCCGACGGTGATGGTCGGACCGGGCGCGTCGACCACCAGCGGGGTGATGCCGATCCGAATCGCGACCTGTCCGGTCTGCGCGCGCTCGTTGCCGCTCATGGCGCGGTAGGGCAGCGTGCGCTCCAGCGATTTGACCGAAGCTTCGGGGCCCGTGACCTCCGCCGCGACGTCGTAATCGATACGAGCCAAGCCACTGGCGTCGGGAGTGACGGGCTTGCCGTCGACCTCGAGCTTGGTGCCGGGCAGCGCGCTGGCCACGACCGACACCTTGGGTGCATCCTCCGCCAGGCCGTCGGTGCTGCCACGGACGCGGAACTCGATCGGAATCGACAGCGCGATCTCTTCGCGGCTTCGGCCCGGTCGCTCGAGCACGAGCACGATCGGATTCTCACCGACCTTCAGGTGATTGAGGAGCGGCAGCTTGGCCTTGCCGCGCTGGAAGACGACCGGGGCCGTGTCGATCCAGGTCTTGGTGCCATCGGGACATTCGGCGCAGGACAGGTCGAGCACCTCGCTGCCGCGGATGTCGAGGCCGGCTTGCGCCGTGACGCTGCCACGGCCGCGTAACATGAAGAAGGCCAGCGCGGCCATCACCAGCAGGACCGCCGAGCCGATTATGGCCATGGCGGCAGCGAAGGAGATGCGCGCGGGCTGGACAGGTCGCGGCGAAGGCGGGTCCTCCAGCGCCGGCCTTGGCGGCGGCGGGGCAGGTGGCACGGACAAGGGAGCTGGCGCCTTGGCTTGTCCGGGGTTGAGCGGTGCGATGCCGGGGCGGGCCACGCCGAGCACGGTTCGATTGTGCGAAGGCAGACGAGCCGGACCGGGCTCGGCAGGGGCAGCGGGCGTTTCGGCGGAGGGCGGCGGGGGTGGAGGCGGCGCGAAGTCGGGAGGCGCCAAGCCGATCATGGTGCCAGCGAAGGCGCGTGGCGGCTGGCTCGACTTCGCGGGCGGCCTGTCGCTGCCGGACGGCTGGGCGAGCGGTGTGGTGCGAGCGAGCGGACTGGTGCTACCGAGCGAGCTTGCGGCAGCAGCGGTGTCGGGAGCGGTGCCGCCCGGCGCAGACGGCATCGGGGGCGCAAGGCCGAGCATGGTGCCCCGAAAGTTCAGGGGCGCGGTAGCCGGGCTAGCGGCGGCAGCGGGCGGAGCAGCAGCGGTCGGGGGTGGGGCCGCGGCGTCGGGCGGGGCGCCAGCGGCGGGGGGCGGGGCCGCTATTGCTGCAGCGGGGGGTGAGGCAGCCGCGCCGGGGGGCGGGGCAGGGGCAGCAGCAGCG
>DATDEV010000038.1:0-3136 GCA_036522995.1 Polyangiaceae bacterium | reverse complement strand
CGCTGCACCGCGTGCGCCTCAGCATCAAGAGCTACCGCTACGCGCTCGAGGCGCTGCTGCCGATCCTGCCGGGTGAGGCGCGCGAGCTGTCGACGCGGGTAGCGGGCCTGCAAGACCAGCTGGGGGCCGCGCACGACGCCCACGTGTTGGCCGAGACGGCGCGCGAATCAGCCAAGGCACGCGGTGCTCGCCATCCACGTCAGCTCGAGGCCCTGGCCAGCGACCTGGAAAAAACCAGTCGCGCCGCCCAGCAAAACAGCGAGACCGCGCTCCGCTCGAGCAGGCTCGAGTGGCCGTTGCCGAGCCCACCTAGTCGACAATAGACTGGAATTTCGCGATATTGCGGGCCCCTGGCGTGGGCCGCGGCGCCGCCACGAAAGAAAAATGCGGGCCGCATGTCGAGGGGCGGGCGTCGGCTCCGACGTCTCGGAAACGGCGCCACGCAGCACCGTTAGCAAAAGGTACGACCAATGAAGTTCATGTTGATGATGAATGCGCCACGCGGCACGGGTGACTATGGCGTGGCTGACTGGAAGCCCGAAGCGCTGAAGGCGCACATCCGGTTCATGAAAGATTTCGCGACCGAGCTGAAGCAAGAAGGAGCCTGGGTCGCTACCGAGGGGCTGGCTCCGCCCAGTCAAGCTCGCATCGTGCGCGCTGGGAAGGACGGAGCGCCCGAAATCACCGATGGGCCATTCGCCGAAGCCAAGGAATTTCTGGCCGGCTACTGGATCGTCGACGTGGAGTCGCCCCAGCAAGCGTACGCCATCGCAGCCCGTGCCTCGGCTGCGCCCGGCCCCGGCGGCCAACCGATGAACCTGGCCATTGAGGTGCGAGAGGTGGCGTGCGCCCCGCCGGTGGAGCCCTGAGCCGCGCTGCCGCGGCTTCAAGCGGCGAGCGCCTGCTGCGTGAGCTGACGCCGCAGGTGCTCGGTGCCGTCGCGCGCCGCTACGGCGATTTCGGCGCTGCCGAAGATGCCGTGCAGGAAGCGCTGCTGGTTGCCGCGACGCAGTGGCCCAGGGACGGCGTCCCCGATAATCCGCGCGCTTGGTTGATCCAGGTAGCGGCCCGTCGCCTGACCGATCAGCTGCGTTCGGAGCTGGCGCGCCGGCGCCGTGAAACGACGCTGGTCGCCGAAGCGACCCATGACGACCTGCACGCGCCGGCGCCCGACAGCGAGCAAGAGCCGGAACGAGACGACACCTTGCTGCTCCTCTTCATGTGCTGCCACCCTGCCCTGACGCGAGCTTCGGCCATCGCGCTCACGCTGCGCGCGGTGGGCGGGCTCAGCACGGCCGAGATCGCCGGCGCCTTCATGGTGCCGGAGGCGACCATGGCCCAGCGCATCAGCCGCGCCAAGCAGCTGATCAGCAAAGCCGGGGCACGCTTCAGTATGCCGAGCGCAGCCGAGCGCGACGAGCGTTTGGAAGCCGTGCTCCACGTGCTGTACCTGATCTTCAACGAAGGCTACGCCGCGAGCGCAGGCGACAGCCTGCAGCGAGTCGACCTTTCGAGCGAGGCCATCCGGCTGGCACGCGCCGTTCACCGCTTGCTGCCCGATGACGGAGAGGCGCAGGGACTGCTGGCGTTGATGCTACTGACCGACGCACGACGCCGAGCGCGCAGCAGTCCCGACGGCGAGCTGATCCCGCTCGACGAGCAGGATCGCACGCTGTGGGATCGTGAGGCCATCACCGAGGGCGTGGAGCTCGTTGGCCAAGCGCTCTCACGCGGCGCAGTCGGCGCGTATCAAGTGCAGGCAGCCATCGCCGCCTGCCACGACGAGGCACGCCGCGTGGAGGACACCGACTGGCCGCAAATCTTGGCCCTCTACGGCCTGCTGCAGCGCATGTCGGACAATCCGATGATCACGCTGAACCTGGCGGTCGCGGCGGCCATGGTGCAGGGGCCCGCCGCCGGGCTTGCCTTGCTCGAGCCGCTCGACGCTGATCCCCGCCTGGCCGAGCACCATCGCCTCGCCGCGGTGCGGGCGCACCTCCACGAGAAGCTCGGCGAGCGAGCTCGCGCCGTGGCGTTTTACCGACTGGCCGCCGAACGCACTGCCAGTACGCCCGAGCGCAACTACCTGCTGCTGAAGGCCGCCAAGCTCCGCAGCGAGCTGGGGTAGCTGACTGTGGCGGAGCTACCGCCTGTAGCTCTGCTAAGTTCTGGGCATCGACTCGCGCGCGCCTTCGACCGTATTCCTGCTCTCGCCCGCCAACCTGAGCGGCAAGCGCGGGCAGATGGTTCTAAACCCCAAGAGTGATTTCGAGCTCGCGCGTCAGCTCGGCTCGAGCGCCGGCGCACCGCTTTCGGCGGTGTTCAGCTTCGTGAGCGGCCTGTACTTCCGCGGCAAGGTCGCCTACTCCGAGCGCTTCGGCAGCGCAGCGGCAGGCCTGCCCAGCGCGCTCGTGATCAGCGCCGGCGGCGGCCTGTGCCGACTCGACGAGCCGGTGACCCCTGCCCGGCTGCGTGACTGGGCGAGCGTGTCGGTCGACGAGCGCAACCCACATTTCACGGCGCCGCTGCAGAGGCACGCCGCCGCCTTGTTCGAGCAGCGCGACGCCGCGACGCGCTTCGTGCTGCTGGGCAGCGTGGCCAGCAGCAAGTACAGCCTGCCGCTGCTCGAAATCTTCGGCGACCGCCTACTATTCCCGGCAAAGTTCAAGGGGCTGGGCGACATGAGCCGGGGCTCGCTCATGCTGCGCGCCGCCCGCGACGGCCAGGAGCTTCAATATGCGCCCCTGCGCGCCGCCGCCTGAGCCTTGCGCCGAAAGCCGGGTCGCGCTTAGCTTGGTCGCCGATGCAGCGTGCCCGCAGCCTCTCGCCCCGTCGGGGCCGCTGGACCCAGCGGGCCCTGCTGGCCGTGGCCATGCTGGCGCGCGTGCTGTCGCTGCTCGTTTGCTTCGAGCTATCGGGGCTCGATCGCGACCTGGGTGAGCTGCTGGTGCTCTCGGGTCAGGTCGAGGCGCACGCCGACGACTGCGCCGGGGATTCACCCCGCGATTGTCCGCCTGGCTGCAGCGCCTGCCACTGCAACGCCGGCTGCGCGCTACCACCGGAGCCGCGCGCCAGCGCCACCCTCGAGCTAGCCCCTGACGCGGACGCACCCAGCGCGTTCGAGGTGCACCGCGCT
>DATDEV010000037.1:0-16336 GCA_036522995.1 Polyangiaceae bacterium | reverse complement strand
GGGGCCGCACGGCTTGCCGCTGATCGGTCGCGCCGACTGGAACGATTGCCTCAACCTGAACTGCTTTTCGGAGACGCCGGACGAGCCGTATCAGACGACCGGTAATCGCGTTGGGCGCACCGCGGAGAGCGTCTTCATCGCCGGCATGTTCGTGCACATTGGCCCCGAATACGCGGCGCTCTGCGAGAAGCAGGGACTATTCGAGGAGGCCAAACGCGTGCGCGTCGAGGTCGCCAAAATGGCGGACAGCGTGCTGCGCGACGGCTGGGACGGAGAGTGGTTCCTGCGCGCCTACGACTTTTTCGGGCGCAAGGTGGGCAGCCACGAGTGCCCGCCCGGCCAGGCGCAGATCCTGATCGAGCCGCAGGGGTTTTGCGTGATGGCCGGCATCGGCGTGCAGACGGGTCAGGCCCGCCAGGCGCTCGACGCGGTGAAGGAGCGGCTCGACACCCGCTACGGCATCGTGCTCAATAATCCGCCCTACGCGGAGTACCAGCTGGAGCTGGGCGAAATCTCGTCCTACCCGCCGGGCTACAAGGAAAACGCCGGCATCTTCTGCCACAATAACCCCTGGATCATGATTGCCGAGACGGTGATCGGGCGAGGGGAGCGGGCCTTCGACTACTACAAGAAGATCGCCCCGGCCTACCTCGAGGACATCAGCGAGGTGCACCGCACCGAGCCCTACGTCTACTCGCAGATGATCGCCGGCAAGGATGCCCCGCGCCATGGTGAGGCCAAGAACTCCTGGCTCACCGGTACCGCAGCTTGGAACTTCGTGGCCGTCTCGCAATACTTGCTGGGCGTGCGGCCCGAGCACGACGGACTGTCGGTGCGGCCCTGCATGGGTACCGAGATCCCCGAGCTCACAGTGACGCGCAGCTGCCGCGGTGCCACGTACCACGTGCGGATCCGCAATCTACGCGGCGACGGCGAAGTGAAGCTGAGTGTCGACGGTCAGCCGCTTGCCGGGCACCTGGTGCCGTACGCCGCGCCCGGCGCCGTGGTGCACGTCGACTGCGAAGCCTACCGCAGGGACCAACGACCCTGGTCCCACGCCGGCACGAACGCTCACCGGCCTGGCTTACCGCTCCGCGGCCGGCGCTCTATTTCGGGACCAGGAGCTTGCATGGGAAATCCCAGGCAATCGAAGCCTAACGGTCGTCCCGCCCAGGCCGCCCGGCTATCTTGCAGGGGCCAACGACCCTGGTCCCAGGCCGGCACGACCGCTCGCCGGCCTGGCTTACCGCTCCGCGGCCGGCGCTCTACTTCGGGACCAGGATCTTGCATGGGAAATCCCAGGCAATCTTGGTGTTTTGAGGCATGCGCCAGTTGGTGCAGGCGTCGCCGACCAGCTCGATCTGCGAGGGGGTCGGCATGTGCCAGCCATTGGCACCTGCGGGATCGAGCGCGACCTCTTGGTCTTGCACGTAAACGTGTGCAAGGTTCAGCAGGTTCTGCAGCACCTTGATGTCGCCGCCGATGTCGAACGTGCAACTCTTGACGCCGGAGAGCACCTTGGCGAGCTCTTCCTTGAGCGCGTCCTTGTCGGTGGGATCGGGAGCAAACACCTGAGCGCCGCCAGAGGCGGCCGCGTAGGTGCCCAGCGTTTGCATGGGGGCAAGTAGGAGCTCGGTGGCCTCGCTCTTCCAAGCGGGCACCACGTCGCAGTTGTAAAAGATATCGAGCGCCGTGGTGCCACCGGGCGGCAGCACCGGGGCCACGCCCAGGCCCGCGCCCGCGTCCGCGAAGGCCTGCAGCACGTGCGGGTAGCGGGCTTGCTGCTGGGCGTCGGTCGAGCTCATCGGCAAACCGAACACGAAGGTCTTGAAACCGAGCGTCGCCAGGGCCTGGAGGCGATAGACCATGGAGTCGGTCGGGCAGGCGAAGTTGCCGTCATCGCAGTAGTCCTGCTCGCCGTCGGTCACGAAAAGCACGAATTTGTCGCCAGGGCTGGTGTCGGCGGAGAGCAGCTCGGCGGCGCGAGCCATGCCGCGCATGCCCGGCGATTCGCCCTTGGTGGGCGCCGTGAGGCTCATGTATTTAGCAGCCAGCGCGGCGTAATTGTCGTCGGCGGGCGCCACCTCGTCGAGCATGGGGCACATGCCGCCCACCTCACCGGTGACGGCGAGCAGACCGAAGCGTACGTCGTGGCTCATGCTCTCCACTACCTCGAGCACGCTGTCGCGCAGCGTGGCCCAGGGGTTGCCGCCGGCTTCCTTGAACATGGTGCCCGAGCGATCCACGAGCAAGAGTACGCTCGGCACCTTGGGTACGAACTCTGCGCCGCCGGTTTGACAGCCGTCGCCCGGCCCTGCGCCGGCCCCGGCGCTACCCACGTCGCCGAGTTTGGGTGTGGTACTGGTTCCAGCTAGCCCGCCCAAAACTGGCTTGCTGCCGCCGCTCCCGCTGCCGCCTCGACCCGGCGTAGCGTCGCCGCCCGTGCCAGACGCGCTGCAAGCCACGAGCCCCAGCCACAAACTGCCACCCAGAACCGCGGAAAACGCGCGCGCCTTCATGGTCCGAGCATAGCAGCGCTAGCGAGCTTGGCGATGCCTAATTGCCATTCTGAATCAGAACACGCGCAGCTTCGTGCAGCGGCGGCGTAACCTGGTGGCAGTTCCATAAAACCGTCCCACATCGGCGCTGGCTTGCGCGGCTCGGCCCGCTCACCACCAGAACGTGGCTTCGATCTTGAACACGTTGATGTCCGGGCGCAGCGTGGGGGCGCCGCGCGCGTCCACGTCCTGGTTCTCGGAGTTGGCGCCGAAGCCGTCGGGGGGCGTGGCCGCCGGCGGTGGCTGCACGCAGAGCGCCGAGCCAGGCTCGCGGTAGCGGGAGAAGCCCGCCGGCGAGGAGACGCCCGGCGCGCACTCGCGCTGGTTGTAGATGTAGCGCGAGTACTGCAGCGTGAGCTGCTCGCGCGACACCCAGTTGGAGCTGAACACGAGGCGCGGCGACAGGATGGCGAACGACTGCTCGGGGATCTCGCTATTCGGCTGCAGGCGATCGACGCGCAGCGCGGCCGTGACGGAGGGGGTGGCGTGATACTGCAGATCGACGCCGTATTTCAGCTTGAGGTTGCCGTCGGTCGGTCCCCACACGGTCGGATCGATGGGGCGGTAGTCGCTGCGGACCTTGTTGAGCATGCCGTAAAGCACGAGCTTCAGGTCGGCGCCGTCGCCCCAGAATTTCTGCCCACCCTCTTCACGCATGCGCATGAAATTCGTGAGCGAGAACTCGTATTGTGCCAGCACCGAGTCCACGCCGCCAGTGCCCGCGCTGCAGCCGCTGGGCGCTGCCTCGAGGCCGCCGGGACCGAGCAGGGTGTGCGTGCGCTCTGTATTTGGCACGCTCGCCCCGTAGGCGGGGGTGCTGGTGCAACCCGGGCCGAAGTAGTTGTCGACCACGCCGAGCTGAAACTCGCCGCCGCCGGAGGCATGTAGCACCTCGAGCGCGCGACCGACCACCAGCGCATCTTTGGCCTCGATGTGCGAGTAGCCGGCGTACAGGTAACCGAAGGCGCCCAGATCGAAGCGCGCGTCGGCGCCGGCAACCCACATCTTGCCGTCGGGAGCATCGACCACCGAGCTGGCGTAGAGCGTCGACTCTTTGGAGATGTCGTAGGGGCGATCTTCCTCCTGCGCCCAGCTGTACAGGAAGTGCGTGGAAAACTGCATGTCGGTGCCCTTGGTCAGGCCGACGTGACCGTGAGCCAGCATCGTGAAGCGCGAGTTGTTCGAGCTGCTGGGGTCGGGGCGCTTGGCGCCCACGCCTTCTTCGAACCACAAGCCCCACGACTCGTTCAGGTCGTAGTCGACGTGCAGCGTTTCGCCGATCACGTGCGTGCGGCCGAACAGATAAGTATCGTACTCGCCAGCGTCGTACTTGCCGGCCGCGCCGTACTTGTCTTGATAGGCACCGACCTTGAGGTTGATACGGAAGTTCTCGTAGCCCAGGTCGGGAGCTAGTTGCACGAAGGCCTGGCCGATACCGTACTGGGCATTCGGATCGTTGAAGCTGCCGTCGGTGAAGTTGTAGCCCTGGATGCCGACCGTTGCCTTGGCCCAGGAGTTACCGATACCGAAGAACAACTCGGCCCAATCGCCCTTGTTGTGAGCAGTGGATTGCCAGCTCAGGTACTGGCCGTCGGGGATGACCGGCGCGTGCAGGCTGACCGAGCTTTGGCCTTCGATCGCGCCGTCTTCAGTGAACTCGCTCTGGCTCACGTCGGTCGCCTCGAGCGGTGGATTGTAGGGCGCCGGCCGGCTGCCCATGCCGACCCGAAACGGAACGCGGAAGTAACCGTGGAAGTCGGTCTTCCACTCCGAGCTGGCGGCGGCCGACTCCCCGCCGCCGCGTGAGGGCGACCCCTTCAGGCCGGCAGCCGCGGTCGTCGGGGCAGGGGCGGGGGGTGCCTCGGCCTCGGCCTCGGCCTCGGCCTTGGCGGCGGGCGTTGGTGCAGGCTCGGACACGGGTGCAGGCGCTGCCGGCGGCGGCGCGGTCTTGGCCGGCTCCTCGGCCAGCTCAGGCGCTGCCTCAGGGGGCGGCGCCGTCTGAGCGTGCAGGGGTGCAGCGCATACGAACGAACAGCTCACGAGCGACAATAGCGGACGGACTTTCATCACGTTTCCTCGGGTGCGGACGCGCCAGACGCGCTGCGCTAGCCTGGAGCGCTGGCTGCGCGGCTACCCGACAGGAAGTAGCAGGTTTGACGCCGACTCGAAAGGCAAATGTGGAAATGTGGAAACAGTTCCAGGGCACTTCCAGAAAACTCAGCTTCCTGTGCCGGTAAGTCGCGGCGATTTCAGGATTTTTGCGGCGCGAGCAGAGCGAACCGGCACCGGTTCCAGGTGGCTGCTGCGGCGCGCCGCAGCAGGGCAGAGGGCGTGAGCGAGCGGGCTGGCTCGGGCGGCTCGCAGGCCCTGCCGGCTGTCGCGGCTGGCGACGAGGCGCAGGTAGCCATCTTCGCGTACGGCTCGCTGCTGTACCGCCCGGGCTTCGAGTTCGCCCAGCGGCGGCCGGCGCTGTTGCCCGGCTACGCTCGGAGCTTCAGTCAAGCCTCACCCGACCATCGCGGCACGCATGAGCGCCCGGGGCGCGTGGTCACGCTGGTAGCGCGCGACGGCGCCAGCTGCGCCGGGGCCGTGTACGTCGTGCGCGGCGCGGGCGTCGAGCAGCTATTGCGTGAGCTCGACCACCGCGAACGCGCCGGCTACGAGCGCGTGCAGCTCACGGCCATCTGCGACGGGCAGGCGCTCGACGCCGTCAGCTGGATTGCGCCGCCTGGTAACCCCTACGACGTGGGGCAGCTCGAGCTGGCAGCGCTAGCTCGGCACATCACGGTCGCCAGCGGGCCGAGCGGGCGCAACGACGACTACATCTTTTTGCTCGAGCGAGCCTTGGTCGAGCTAGGCGCTCTCGACCCGCTAGTCAGCGAGCTGTCGGAGCTGCTCAGGTCCCTGGCGGTGCGGGGCGAACGAGACTAGCGGGCACGGGGACGAGAGGCGCTGCGAGCGAGCGTGCTTCTGCCGGAAATGCCCAGGAAATGTGCTGGCGCCAGGCACTCGCGCTAGCCTGTCGAGGTTCGACCATGTGTCGCCTGTTCGGCTTTCGCAGCGTGATTCCCAGCCAGGTCCATCGTTCGCTCTTGGCGGCCGAAAATGCCCTGGGCGTGCAGAGCAACTTCCATCCCGACGGCTGGGGGGTGGCGTTTTACATCGACGGCGCGCCGCACGTGACTCGCAGCCCGAGCACCGCCCTGGGTGACGCGCTGTTTCATCGCCTGAGCGGCGTGGTCGCCTCCGAAACGGTGCTCGCTCACGTACGCAAGGCGACCCAAGGCGACAAGACGGTGTTCAACTGTCACCCGTTTCAGCACGGTCGCTGGGTGTTCGCCCACAACGGAGACATTCCGCGCTTCGAAGAGGTGCGCGCGGCGCTGCTCGATTTGGTGGATCAGCGGCTGCGGCGCTTCGTGATGGGCGACACGGATAGCGAGGTCGTGTTCTTCGTTTTTCTGAGCGAGCTGGGGCGAGCTGCCGGGCCCGGGCAACGGCCGGAGCTGCCCCACGCAGTGAGCGCGCTGCGCAGCACCATCAAGCGCGTGCGGGAGCGCTGCGACGGGCGGGCAGGTGTGGACGCAGCGCTGCTCACGCTCATGGCCACGGATGGTGAGAGTCTGGTCGCCACTCACGGCGGCAAGGAGCTGTTCTTCTCGACCTACAAGACGCGCTGCTCGGATCGCGAGCATTGCCCGAGTCTGTCGGTGGTCTGCGAGGCGCCGTCGCCGAGCGGCGTCGTCAATCACTTCATCGTGTCGAGCGAGCCGCTGCAGGGCGAGAACGTGTGGCTAGCGCTGGAGCCCGGCGAGATCGTCGGTGTCGATCGACGCATGCAATTCACCAAAGCCCACCTCGACCGCACGTCACTGCCCCTCTCCTGAACGGGGGCAGATAACAGGGAGGCGGGGAGACGGGGAGCGAGAGAGGGAACCTGAGCCGGAGAGTGTTCGTGCCGGGGTGGGACCAGGGTCGTTGGCCACAGGCGGCTAGAGGCTGCGGTCTTTCAGCTCTTGGGGGATGAGTGGGCTGAGGCGGCCGACGGCGAACAGCCACAGCTGGTGCGCGGCGCGCGTGGCCGCGATGTGCAGCAGGTGGCGCGCCTCGTCGTCGTCGGGGTACGACGATTCGGAGGCCTCGACGATCACCACGTAGTCGAACTCCAGGCCCTTGACCTGGCGCACGTCGGTCACGTCCACGCCCGGCTTGAAGCTGAAATCCTGCTCGGCGACGCGACGCAGGTAGGGTACCTCCGCCCGCTGCAGTCCGCCGAAGTACAGATCGGCTTGCTCCGGATAGCGAGTGATGACCGCTACCGAAGCTTGCGGCTCACTCTGCATGAGCTCGCGCAGCGCCTCGGCCAAGGTCGCGACAGCGTCGCCCGTGTGCCCATGCGTGAACAGGTCCACCGGCGCGCCTTCGCGCGTCGCCACCGGCGCGTCGGCGCTGGCGAGCGGGCCCAAGACCGCCCTCGAAAAGTCGATGATCGGCTTGGTCGAGCGGTAGCTGAGCTTGAGCGGCTCCACTTCCACGTGGCTCAGCTTCAGCTCGCCCAGCACCGTGTGCCAGTCGGTAAAGCCGTTGTCCATCATCAGCCGCTGCTGCACGTCGCCCGAGAGCGTGATGCTCCTGGCGGCGCTGGTGGTTTCGAGCACCACGGCCAGCTCGACCGGGCTCAAATCCTGCGCTTCGTCGACCAGAATGTGCTCGTAAACGAGGGGATCTTTGCTCAGCTTGCTGCGCGTCAAGGGTCCGCGCAGGCGCTGGTGCAGACGCAGCAGCAGCGTGTCGTCTTCCGGATCCAGCTTGGCACGCTCGGCCAGATCGAGGCCATCGACGCCGCGCCGCAGCTCGTCGTCGTCATCCTCGTCATCGCGCCGCTCGTCGTCCTCGTCGCGTCCGCGCTTCGAGCGCTTCTCGCCACCCTCGTCGTCATCGCGCGTGGCGCGCTGTTCGGCTCGCTCCTCGCGTCGCGTGTCGATCTCGCCCACGATTTCAGCGCTGCGGGCGCTGCACCAGGCTACCACCCGGTCGAGCTCGCCGGGGCTGAAGCTCCCGGGGGCGAGCTGGTCGACACTGGCTCCCAGCACCGGGCGATCGCTGAGCAGCTCCGCCCAGGTCGCGGGCACGTCGCGGGTGACCCGCAACAGGCCCCGGCAGGCGCGCTCGACGCCGACGCGCACGTCGGTGGGGAGCGCCTTGGCGGCGTCGCCTTCCAGCTGGCTGATCATGGCGTGCAGCCGGTGCGCGAGCGGTCGCTCTTCGCCCCTGGCCCAGCTCTGGCGCAGCTTTTCGCCGAGCTCGCCGGCGTCAGCCGTCAAGCTGGCGATACGCGCGCCCACCTGATGGGCCAGTCGCGCCACGTGCTGATCGATCAGCCGCAGCAGCAGCGGGTGCTTCTTGAAGCGTGACACCACGCTGGGCGTCTCGTCGCGGTAGCTCGAAGGCAGGCGCGGGTAGAGGCCCTGGCGGATGCGGCGCACCCAGTCCTCGTAGGTGCGGATCGCGACGCCTTCGATACCCAGCGCCGGCAGGACGCGCGCCACATAGCGAGCGAGCGCGTCGTTGAACACGATCACCAGCATCTTATCGGGCCGGAAGCGGCGTGAGTCCTGGAAGGCCAGGTAGGCCAGGCGGTGCAAGCCGATGGTCGTCTTGCCGCTACCGGCGCCGCCCTGGATCACGACCAAACCAGCGTCCGCGCGCGTGATCAGGTCGAACTGGCGTGGATCGATGAGCGCGGTGATCTCGCGCAGGTGCTTGTCCTCGCCGCCGTCACTGCCGATGCCCAGCTTGCCGGGCCGATGATGCTGCTCCGCGCGGATGGCGGTGCCGGCGCCGCCGGTCAGCTTGTAGGCCTGCGATTCGACGCGCCGAAAGCCGTCCTTGCCGCGCACGAACGTGCCCTGAGGGCTGGTGATGCGGCGTAGCTCTGCCTCCACGATGCTCAGGCTGCGGCGCGTCTTGATCAGGCCGGTGACCTCACGGTCGCCGAACACCTCGTCGTAGTCGTCGCCTTCCTCGTAGCGGTAGTACAGGCGGCTCACCGGGGCGTCGCGCCAATCCACGATGCGCACGCCGCTCTTGGTATCGAGGTAGGTGCCACGACCGATCAAGACCTCGCGTCGCTTGGCGCCTTCCTCGATCACCAAGCGCCCGAAGTACGGGGAACGCTGGTCGACGGTGACGACGGTGGTGTCGCGACGGTGCACCATCAGGCTTTGCAGACGCTCCATTTCCTGCACCAGCGGCGGCACGTCCTCGAGCCGAGCGCTGCCGATCTGATCGCGCAGGTCGAGCAAGCGGTTCTCGTAGTCGGCGGACGCCGCCGAGCCAGGGCGCGCGGACGGGCGCTGCGCCCGCTCGCGCAAGTGCGTCTGCACGCGCGTCAGACACGCGACCTCTTCGGAAACGACACTGTCACGCTCGGGATCTTCGGTTGCCTCTGACATTTTCGGGTGTTGTGGGGGCGCTGAGTGCCTGAAAAAGCGGCCAGTGCGCGTAGCATCGGCGGGCGGCACAGGAAAGGGTCTCGGTCCGAGACCGCGAAAATGCCGGGAAACCCTGGGCGCCGTTGGCGTTTGTCTCGGCTGTTCGATTGACCGCAGCCTGCGACCGAGCGTATTGTGCCGTTGCTGGCAGGCTCGATGGCTCGTCAGCGAGGGATATGACGCTTGGCACCCAGCATGCGAGCCATGGTGCTCGAGCGGGCGTCGCGGACGCTCGTCGAGCAAAAGGTAAACCTCCCGGCACCCGGTCCGACCGAGCTGCTGGTCCGCGTGCGCTGCACCGGGGTGTGTCGCACCGATCTGCACATCCTGGACGGCGAGCTGCTGGCCCCGCGCTTGCCCCTGATCATGGGACACCAGATCGTCGGCACGGTGGTGGAGCAAGGCGGCCTCGTGGAAGGCTTCGCCGAGGGCCAGCGCGTGGGCGTGCCCTGGCTCGGCTGGGCCTGCGGCGACTGCCGAGCCTGCCAGAGCGGCCGTGAAAACCTGTGCGAGAGGGCGGAGTTCACCGGCTACCAGCGCGACGGTGGCTATGCCGATTATGCGGTCGTTTCACCTCATTTTGCGCTGCCGCTGCCCGGTTCTTACCCCGACCTGCAGGCGGCGCCGCTGCTCTGCGGCGGGCTCATCGGCTACCGAGCGATGTGCATGGCGGGCGACGCCGAGCACATCGGGCTCTACGGTTTCGGCTCGGCCGCCCACATCATCGCGCAGGTGGCGCGCTTTCAAGGGCGCAAGGTCTACGCCTTCACCCGGCCGGGCAACGAGGCGCAGCTCAGGTTCGCGCGCAGCATGGGCGTGGACTGGGCGGGCCCCTCCGATCAGCCCGGGCCGGTGACGCTCGATGCCGCGCTGGTTTTCGCGCCCAACGGCGCGCTGGTGCCGCGCGCACTGGCTGCGATTGCGCCAGGCGGCAGCGTGATCTGTGCCGGCATTCATATGAGCGACATCCCGTCCTTTCCGTTCGAGCTGCTGTGGGGTGAACGCAGCCTGCGCTCCGTGGCGAACCTGACGCGGCGCGATGGCATCGAGTTCATGGAGCTGGTGCCGCGCGTGGCGGTTCAGACCGAGGTGACGGCTTACCCGCTGAGCCAGCTGCCGCTCGCGCTCGACGACCTGCGCGCGTCGCGATTCTCGGGCTCTGCCGTGATCACCCTGTGATGCGACCGAGCAGCGCCCCGAGCGCGCCAACGACCCCGTTCGGGATGGCGTGGCCGCCGTTGAAGGCGTGAAAGTCCACCACCAGGCCGGCGCCGCTGAGCTCGCGCCTCAGCTCGTCGGCGATCTCGTAGCTCAGGATCGGGTCGGCGCGGCCGTGGCTTTGCAGCACTGGCAGGCCGGCCCGCGCCGGCATCAGCGGCAGCCATTCCTGGCGCGCGATCAGGCTGCCGCTCAGCATGACCAGGGCTGCGGGCGGCTCGGCAGCGCGCAGCGTGACGTCGGTCGCCAGCATGGCGCCCTGGGAAAAACCGCCCAGCACGAGCTGCTGGCGGGTCACCTGGTGGTCCTTGATCAGCGCGTCGAGCAGGGCGTTGATCTGGGCGCGCGCTTCGCTAAGTCCCGCGGGCACCCGGCTGGTGAGGGTGGCGTAGTCTTGCTGCATGATGGCGCGCTGCAGCTCCACCATGTCGAGGTGCCACCAGGCCCTGCCCGAAGCGTCCGGCGGCGAGCCGGCTTCGAGCTGGAGGGGGGCGGCCGGAAACGCGAAACGCACGCTGCGCGGCGCCTGCAGCTGGCGCGCCAGCGGCACGAGGTCGTCGCCGGGCGCACCGTAGCCGTGCAGCAGCACCAGGAGCGGTCCGTCGCCGCCGCCTTCGCGATCCGGTCCGCCACCGAGCACCACGTCCAGATCGGCGATCCGAATCTTGCGCATGCGCGGGACTCTACCCGATCTGGTCAGGACCGAACCATCCGCAGTCGTTGGAGCCCCAGCCGCGACGACCACGAGACAGCGCCCGCTTTGACGGGGCGGCTGGCTCGTGGTTCCCTTGCTGACGTGGATCTCAAAGACCTAATGCAAGAGCTGCTCGAACAGCTCGGCAAGGTGGCCAGCGCCGACGCGGTGGTCGGAGGCGTGCGCGACGCAGGCAAGGCCAAGGTCTTGCCGCTGTCGAGGGTGAGCATCGGCTTCGGCACCGCCATCGGCAGCCTGGACGGCAAGGCCAAGCGCGGCACCGAAGAGAGCGACGCGGGTGCCCAGGCGGGTGGCGCCGGCGGCGCGATCGTGGTCGAGCCCCGAGCTTTCGTCGTGGTGGGCGAGGATGGCACGCCGCACATGTTGGCGCTCGCCAACGGCAAGCAGGCCGTCGTGCGTCGGGGCGTCAAGATCCTGCCCACCTCCGAGCCGGCGCCAGCGCTCGCTGGGGCGGACGCGGCGGCGCGCCTGGGCGACGGCAAGAGCTGACGAGCGAAGCCATGGCCTGGGCACAAGCGGCGCTGCCCTGGCTCGGTGCGCTCGGGCTCGTGCTGCTGGTCGCTGTCGTCATGGCACGCTGGCCCCTTCGGCTCGAGGTCAGCGGGCGAGCTCGCGGTGAAGCAGACGGCAGCTGGGCGGTCGCCTGCGGCGTTTCGGTGTCGGTGCTGTCGTTGGCGATGGTCTGGGCGCGGGGCAGCTCACCGCAAGTGAGCTTGCTGCTCTTCGGTCACAAGCTGCGCTGGCAGCCGCACTGGGGGCAAACGCTCGCCCGGCCCGTGCCACGACGGGTCAAGGCCGCTTCGTCGCGGGCCTGGAGCCGCGTCGACCCGCTCGGCTTGGGCCTCAAGCTGCTCGAGGAGCGGCGCCACCTGCGCGTGCGTCGCTTGGCGGTCGACCTGTCCTATGGCTTCCGCGATCCGCTGCTGACCGGGCGCCTGGTAGGAGCGCTTTACGCGCTGGCGGCGGTGCTGCCGCCGCCGATCGAGCTGCGCCAGGCGCCGCGCTGGGATTTCGAGGACGGCTGGGACGTCGCGCTCGACGCACGGGCCGTGGCCAAGCCCTGGCTGATGGCGCTCGACGTTCTGGCTTACGTGGTAAGAGAAGCTACCTCGCGCAAAGCGCCGGCGCGCCGGCCTTTGGCCGCCGAGGGCCCGAACGAGGTACCTTAGCCACATGAGCTCCAGCAAGATCACCGACGTCGTCGAGAGCCTGCTCAAGGGCGTGCAGGGCATCTCGAAGAGCGAGACCATCGTCGGCGCTGCGCAGCAGGCCGGCGACGCCACGGTGATCCCGATTCACCGGCTCAAGATCGCCTTCGGCGCGGCGAGCGCCAACGCTGGCGCGCGCGGCGCCAAAGTCGGAGGCGACTCGGGCGGGTACGGCGCTGGCGGCGCGGTGGAGCTCGAGCCGGTGGCGGCGATCGCCGTCGCCAAGGACGGCACCGCGCACCTGCTCACCGTAGAAGGTGACGAGAAGGCGGGCTGGACTGCACTGCTGCAAGAGGTGCCGGACATCGTGTCGCGGCTGGCGAATGCGGTGGGGGACCGCGTTCGTCTGGAGCTGTCGTCACGCGGCCTGCAGACGAGCGAGCTGAGCGAGGGCGCGGCGGAGCAGCCCAGCGCCGAGCTGCCCGGCAAGAAGGTCTAGAGCCGTCGGCAGCGCGCTCCGCGCCCTGCTGAGGGGCGCTCGGGAGCTCAGCCCAGCATGCGGCGCAAGCCACCGACGGCTTCACGTAGGCCGTCAGGGAAGGCGCGCAGCGTCACGTCCAGGTGCTCCGAGTCGGACTCGATGCCCGCCACCGTCAGCAGTGGCGCCAGCAGGCCGACGGCCATCAAAGCGCGCGGGTTTTTGGCGAGTTTGGGGTGCCGCATCAAGTCGAGCACCACGCGATCGTCCTTGGCTTCGACCAGCAGCGCGGGGCGCTTTGGCATGTAGGCAGCCAAGTTACCGGGCTTGCTCAGGTCGAGCGCGCCCGAGCGCAAGAGCGCAGCGATCGGCGATTCCGGAGCGTCGTCGTCGACCTTGAGCGACACGCCGTCGAGGCGGATCTCGAAGCGCAGCTCCTCGGGCGTGATGCTGACGCGTTCGATGAAGACCGTCGCCTGAGCGCGCACCGAAGTTCCCATCAAGTCCACGGTGGCTTTGATGCGCAGGCCCGGCGGCACCGCCTCCAGCTGCACGTCGCGCGGGCCCTTCTTGCCCGTCTTGCGCCCGGCGAAGAAGCGCAGGGCATCGAGCGGCACGCCGAAGCGGAGCGCGAGCAAGTTGCGAAGAGCCCGCAATAGCTCCTCGGGATGATCGCGCAGGTACTTCGACCCCGCTTCCAAGACGACCTTCAGCTCTTGCATGGCCGCCGAGTAAGCCACAGCTCCTCGCCGAACGCATCAGCGGATGCTAGGTTTATCGCGACCATGCCGCACTATCCGGTCGCGCCTGCCGATGTCCATGCCACGCTCGGTCGCCACCTGCTGGCGCTCGGGCACCGCTTCGTTTTGGACTTGGAAAAAAGCTCGGGGCCGTTCGTGCGCGATGCCATCTCGGGCCAGGAGTTTCTGGATTTTGCCAGCTTTTACGCCTCCAACCCGCTGGGGTTCGCGGCGCCGGCCCTGACCGATACTGCGTTCCAGGAGCGGCTGGCGCGCGTCGCCACCGTCAAGGTTGCCAATCCAGACTTCTATACTACCCAGTTTGCCGAGTTCGTGGAGACGCTGTCGCGCACCGCCGCACCGTCCTCTCATCCCCACTACTTCTTCGTGGAGGGTGGATCGCTGGCGGTCGAAAATGCGATGAAGGTGGCCTTCGACTGGAAGGTGCGGCGCAATCTGGCGCAGGGTCACGGCGAGCTGGGCGGGCAGATCCTGCATTTCGAGCGCGCCTTCCACGGTCGCAGCGGTTACTCGCTCAGTGTCACCAACACCGATCCTGCCAAGACGCAGTATTTTCCGAAGTTCCCCTGGCCGCGGCTGCCCATCCCGGCCATGCGCTTCCCGCAGGACGCTGCGGCCGTCGACGAGGTGCGCGAGCTCGAGGCCCTCACGTTGGCCAAGGCCGAGCGCGTCTTCGACCAGCAGGGCTCGGACATCGCGGCCATCCTGATCGAGCCGATCCAGGGTGAGGGCGGCGATAATCACTTTCGCA
Source organism: Polyangiaceae bacterium (assembly GCA_036522995.1). Taxonomy (GTDB): domain Bacteria; phylum Myxococcota_A; class Polyangia; order Polyangiales; family Polyangiaceae; genus PMG-095. Next base: position 2,213 of record DATDEV010000037.1, on the reverse strand, counting down.
GCGAGTTTCTGCAGGGGCTGCGGCGCCTGGCCGACGAACGCGGCGCGCTGCTCATCTTCGACGAGGTGCAAACCGGCGTGGGCCTGACGGGCAATTGGTGGGCACACCAGCAGCTCGACGTCGTGCCCGACATCATTTGCTTCGCCAAGAAGCTGCAGGTCGGCGGCATCCTGGTCTCGCGTCGCGTCGACGACGTCGACAGCGTTTTCAAGGTGCCGAGCCGTATCAGCAGCACGTGGGGTGGCTCGCTGGTGGACATGGTGCGGGCAACACGCATCCTCGAGACCATCGAGAGCGAAGGGCTGCTCTCGAATGCCACCCAGCGCGGGCTAGAGCTGCAGCACGGTCTGGCCACGATCGCCGAGCGCTTTCCCGGGCTCGTCCGCAACGTACGCGGTCGCGGCTTGATGTGCGCCGTCGATCTGCCGACCCCCGAGCAGCGCACGGCGCTGATCAAGGCCGCCTTCGCGCAAAACCTCCTGCTACTCCCCAGCGGCAGCCAGACCGTTCGCTTCCGCCCCTTCCTCAACGTGAAGAGCGAGCACCTGCAAGAAATGCTCGTGCGCTTCGCCAAGGCCATCGACGCCTTGCGTTAGGAATCAACAGGGAGGTGGGGAGGCGGGGAGCCCGAGCATTTGGGGTTCGACACATGCGTAGCTGCACGCACCATCACGGCGCATCACGGCTGTGGGGCGCGCACAAATACGGAGCTGCGCGTTGATCGAACGTCACGTGCGGTAGCGCAGAGCGCACCCCCCCAAAAAAAAACTCCCCGTCTCCCCGCCTCCCTGTTGATACCCGCTCGTTATTCGGCGGGGGAGGGCGCGAGGGGGCGAGGGGGCGTTTTGGGCTCGGGCTTGCCGTCCCACCAGGCCTTGAGGCGCGCCACCGAGAACGGTCGCGAGTAGATCCACAGGATCATGAAGCCGAAGGCGATGAACAGGTAAGCCTGGGCCACGAAGCGGTCGTCCACCCAGTAGAAGCCGCGCGGGGGCCACAGCATGAAGGAGCTCACGCAGGCCGTGATCAGCATGGGGGCGCCGAGCGCCGGACGCACGTGCACCATGGCCGCTGCCACGATGAACAGTGAGTAGTAGTAACAAGTCATGTTGGTCAGCGCGCACAGCAGCGGCAGCGTGATCGGCAAACACAACCAGAGCTGCTTGGTGCGCCGCAGGGCCCACACCATCCAGGCCGCGATACCGAGCACGATCGCGAAATAGATGGGCTTCATCTCCTTGAAGCGCGTCGAGCGATTGGCCTTCCAACCCTCGAACGGGTCGTCCTGGTTGTCGTTGCGCAAGAAGCGCATGCGACCGTCCCAGTTGTGCACCATCACCGACTCGAGGCCCATGTGGTTGGTGAGCGCGGTGTGCTGCAGCGTCTTGAGCGTGTGCTGGTAGAACTCGACGTACGCCGCATACGGCTTGCCGTCGGCGGTCTTGGTCGCCGCCATGCTGGCCGGCACCAGCACTGCCAGCGCCACCACGGCGCCGCTGATCAGCCGCCGGTGGCTCGGCTCCAGTAGCCCGAGCACACCCGACTTGCCGTCGGAGCATTGGCGTTTGCCGCGCAGTCGAAGCGCGATGTGAATCAGAATGGCGATCGCCCAGCCGCCGAAGAAGATGGCTGGGAAGATGCGCAGCAGCCCGGACCACATCAGCGCGAAGCCGGCGAGGAAGAAGAACTTCTTACGCGTCAGGCACAGCGAGGCGACCAGGAAGAACCACCAGTCCTGGCGCAAGAACGCGCCGCCCGTCCAATAGAAGTCGGCGGCCTTATTGCAGCCCCAGAACACCACACCTATCGCGGTGGTGCGCCAGCCGAAGGCCCACACCATCAGGGCTACGGCGCCCATGTGCAGCATGATGTCGATGCTGGCCAGCCACTTGAAGAACCCGTCGTCGGCCACGCCCATGTTGGCGAAGAACTTGCCGGTCATGGTCCAGACCGGCGGCGGGTTGTAGCCGTGGTCCTTGATCATGTTTTCCCAGTAACTGCCGGCGGCCGACTTGTAGAACCAGTCGACGTCCTTCTTGAAGGCTTCCCAGCGCTCTTTGCTGAAGTGATCCGTGCAGTGCTTCGGATCCTTGACGACCTCGGTGTCGATGATCGGCTTGATCAGGTTGACGCGCAGATCACGAATGTCCCGCTTGCGGACGTTGGCGCCGCGACCCAGCTCGATCTCGGCGATGGCGGTGCACTCGTAGAGG
>DATDEV010000036.1:0-3217 GCA_036522995.1 Polyangiaceae bacterium | reverse complement strand
CTGCACCCAGATACCGACGCGCGCCGTCCAAGCGGTGTGGCGCGCGCGCGCGCCGCGGTCGAGCGCGGCGACGTGGCCACGGCGCAGCAGGAAGCCGAGACCATACTGGCCGCCGATCCCGGAAACGGCGACGCGCTGGTGGTGGCCTTGTTCACGGCCGATCTGCAACAAGATCACGCTGCGTTCGCGCGGCTGCTGCGGGCGGCCGATCAGCCCGGAAAGCCCGCCAGCCGCGAAGTTCTGGGCATGCTCGAGTCATTGCTGGCTCGCCGCGTCAGCGCACGAGCCGGCCAGCTCGTGCGACCGCAGCCCTAATCAACAGGGAGGCGGGGAGGCGGAGAGGTCTGCGAGACAAGAATTTGTGGTTCGAGACGCGCGTTGCCGATCGGAGACTGCGCAGTCTCTTCGAGACATCGCACGTTTCGAACCACAAACATCTCGGGCATCTCCCCGCCTCCCCACCTCCCTGTTGAACTAAAGGCCGAGCACGCTAAGGGCTGGGCTGCGCCGGTGCGCCTGACGGGGCTGCGGCTGCTGACGCCGCTGCTGCTGCTTGCTTGTCGGCAAAAGCCTTGGCGTCGAAGGGCAGCTCCAGCGCCACCTCCAGCGCTTTACCGGCCTCGATCACGACGTCCTTTTCGATCACGGCGCCAGTCGCCGGCAAGAGAGCGCTCACGCGAGCCTTGCCCACCGGAATACCCGTGATCTGGTAGCGACCGTCGAGGCCCGTGACAGCGTGCGTCGAATACGCCACCACGAAAACGTCGGCCATCATGAACACCTTGATGTCGTCGGTCAGAATGTAGTGTCCGACCTGCTGGGGATAGAGCGTAGAGCCCGCGCCCCCCGGCAAGGCGAACAGCTGCGCCCCCAGCTTGCTGCCGAGCAGGTTGGGCACGTAGGTCTCGCTGTCCTTGCTGACGACCTCGATGGTCTGACCGAAGGTGGCCGCGATGGTGCGAGTGCTGAAGGCGCAGCCGCGCGCGGCAATCGTCTGCTTCGGTTGCTGCTCGGGCACGTAGCCCTCGTAGCCCGTCACGGCAACCAGCACGTCGGCCAGGCTGCGCATCATCCCTTCGCGAAACGCGTGGCCATAAGCCTCGCGCGCCTCGGGGCAGGCGCCCTTGATGCGCTTCAAGTGCTCGGTCGCCACCGGTGCTGGAGCTCCGGTGGCCGACACCACGCCTTGCACGCTCCCGGTAGGCCCGGAGTAGACCGGCAGGTTCTTGGGGTTGACGACCTTGCTCACCTGCTCGGTCACACCCGGCAGCCCCGAAGCTACCGGAGCAGCCGGCTGCTTGGCGCTGGGCACAGGCTTGGCGCCCTCGGCCTCGGCAGGCTTCTTGTTGCAAGCCGCTAGCGAGAGCAACGCGCAGACGAGCGACACGCAGCGAGGACGAAGCACGGCGTTCATCCTCGAGCTATTTAGCACTACTTGGGCAGCTCCGGCCTCGGCCGATGGCCCCTTGCCGATAACACCAGGGATTTGAACGAGCGGTGAGCGCCGGGTGTTCGCGTGGGGCATTGGTCACTCTCGCCGATCGTGATCTGCTCGGGCCAAGGACTGACTGAGCCCCCTGCTAGCGCAGGCCGGCTGCGCGCGCCATCGTGAGCACCGTGTCGGGGAATAACCCAATGCCCAGCACGAACACGGCGGCGATCACCAGCGCCGAGGTCACCATCCCGCTCTTCATGGGCGTGGCGACCGGGGCGCCCGGCTCCGGCTCGCGCATGTACATGAACACCAGCACGCGCAAGTAGTAGTAGGCGCCCAGGATGCTGTTGAGCAAGCCGACGACCGTGAGCGCATACAGCTCGGCGTCGATGGCCGCGTTGAAGACGTAGAACTTCGCGAAGAAGCCGGCGGTGGGTGGTACGCCCGCCAGCGAAAGCAGGAAGAACGAGAATGCCAGCGCCGCCGCCGGGTGACGTCGACCGATGCCCGATAGGTCCTCGTAGGAGACGGCTTCCGCGCCCTGGCGACCGCACAGGATGAGCGCACCGAAGGCGCCAGCAGTCGAGACGGTGTAGCTCATCATGTAGAAGAGCACGCTCGCGACACCCAGCTCCGAGCGCATCACCGCCACGACGCCGACCAAGGCGTAGCCGGCGTGAGCGATCGACGAATACGCCAGCATGCGCTTCACCGAGTCTTGGCGACCGGCGATGGCGTTGGCTGCCGTCATGGTGACGATGGCCATCAGCGCCAGGATCGGCGGCCAACCTGCACCCCAGCTGAGCAGGCGCTCGTCGCCGAACGCCACCACCAGCATGCGCAGCAGCACGGCGAAGGCCGCGCTCTTGACCGCCACGGCCATGAAGCTCGTGGCCGGCGTGGGCGCGCCTTCGTAGGCATCGGGAGTCCACATGTGGAACGGCACCGCGCTGACCTTGAACGCCAGGCCCGCGATGCTCAGCGCCAGCGCCACCAGCACCAGCGTCGGACTGACACTACTGCCCGCCTGGCCGATGGTTCCGACCGCCTCGCCGATGCCAACCAGGTCCGTGTGACCGGTCGCGCCGTACAGCAGGGCACCGCCGAACAGCATCAGCGCCGCCGCGAAGCTACCGAGCAGGAAGTACTTCAGCGCGGCCTCCGAAGCGCGCGGGCTGCTGCGGCGCAGGCCGATCAGGCAGTACACGCCGAGAGACATGGTCTCGAGGGCGATGAACAGGCTGAGTAAATCGCCCGCGGCCGCCAGCGCCATCGCGCCCACGGTCGAGAACAGCACCAGCGGGAAGAACTCACCACGCTCCAGCTTGTGCTCCGGCAGGTAACCCCCGGCCAGCAAGCAGGCCAGGCCGCCGCCCAAGCACAACACGAAGCAGAAGAAGATCGTGAAGCGGTCCACGATCAGGTACGGCGCGAGCACTTCGAGCTTCTCGAAGTTCGCCGGCCCCACCATCCACACGGCCAGCGCGGCGATCGCACCGGCGAACATCACGACCGCGCTGCCCAAGCCGAGCTCGCCGGCGCGTCCGGCACCAGCGTCGATGATCAGCCCCCCTGGCCCGAAACCCTCGGGGCTGGTCGGCTTGCCGAAGGCCTCGGTCAGCATCAAGAGCAGCGCACCGAGCGCCACCACCAGCAAGGGCGAGATCGCGAGTAGCACGCTCATGGCGCCTCCACGTTCAGCGCCTGTGCAGCGCCATCGGACTTCTTCTTCGGATCTTCCGGGTAGCCCCGCTCGAGCGGGCCGCCGCGGCGCGGGGTGAT
>DATDEV010000035.1:0-4408 GCA_036522995.1 Polyangiaceae bacterium | reverse complement strand
TGCCTGCCGAACTGATCGTCATGCGGGAATTGAACGCCGTTCATGTCGACGCGGCAGACGCCGTGGGCTGCGGCGCATGTGGATTTGCTTCGAGCGCTGTTGCGAGTGCCGACGATGCCAAGATGCGCATTTTTCACGGACCTTGACCCGCGTATCCTTGGCTGCGTACTGCGTCCGCGACGCCTAGACGATGGCGGCTGGCCGTACGAGTATGAGCGCAGACTCCGGGGACCCGAAAATGCGCAGCCTGCTTGATCTATTCGTGCACTTGCGTTTGCACTATCAGCTGCTCTTCCTGTCGCCGCTTTTCGCGTGGGGCTTCGCGCTCGGTGGCGGCGCCTTTTCAGCGCGAGCGGGCTGGGGATTTCTGGCGTTTCACGTATTCTTGTACGGCGGCATCACCGCCTACAATTCGTACTACGACCGAGACGAGGGTCCGGTGGGCGGCTTGCGCAAGCCGCCGCCCGTCAGCCGCGGCCTACTGGGCTTTTCGCTGGCCGTCCAGCTCGTGGGGCTCGGCCTGTCGCTGCTCGTCGGTTGGCAGCTGCTGCTGCTGTACCTGATTGTGATGCTGCTGTCGGTCGCGTACTCGCACCCGCGGTTTCGTTGGAAGGCGCGACCGCTGCTCTCGCTGCTGGTGGTGGCCTTTGGCCAGGGAGCCGTGGGTTTTCGAGCGGGCTGGTTGTGCGCGGCAACGCCGCCGCTGCCGCTGCTGAGCTCGGGCAGTGGCCTCTTGGGAATGGCGGCGGCGGTACTGCTCACGACGGGCTTCTATCCGTTGAGCCAGCTCTACCAAATCGAGGAAGATCGACAGCGCGGTGACGCCACGTTTGCCGTCGTGTATGGCCCGAGCGCGAGCTTTCGCTTCGCGCTCGGTTGCTTGATGGCAGGCGGAGCCTGCATCGCGCTAGTGGCGTTCGAACGCTTCGGCGTGCTCGATGCGCTGCTAGCGCTGGCTGCGCAATCGTTGCTTTGGTGGGTGGTTTTGCGCTGGTACCGGCGATTTCGCAGCGACGTTATCGCCAACTTCGTGACCTTGCATCGGCTGCAGTTTGCCGTGTCGGCGGGCACGCTGGGGTACGTCAGCTTGCGCCTGTTGCTGCGCTGAGCAGCGGGGCGCGCTTGGCGTAGCCGGTGTACGCCAGCAGGGTGGATTTGCTGAAGCGAAAGCGAAAGTCGCGCGGCACGACGCGCGTGAGCAGCATGCGCCAGAAAGCCCAGGAAAGCACCACCGGCTCGGAACCGCGCAGCTCGACGAACGCCAGGCCGTGAGCTGCGCAAACGCGCTCGAGCTCGCGCGGCTTGATGAATAGCCTCAGCACGTGCATGTGCCGGGGTGTGTTCTTGACGAACCACTCCACGCCCTTGATGATCACCAGCCAGGCGAGCGGGTTGCGATTGAAGGTGTGAAAGAAGAACACACCGCCCGGCCTGAGCACTCGCGCAATCTCGGCGACTACCGCCGCCGGCTCTTCCACGTGCTCTAAGAAGTCCATCGCGCACACCACGTCGAACGAAGCATCAGTGAAGGGCAGGCGCATGGCGTCTCCGAGCAGGTAGCGAGCCTTGCCCGTGACGTCGTGGCGTGCCGCCACGTCCAGGCTGGCCTGGGAGGCGTCCAGGCCCGTGGTCTCGAAACCTTGCCGCGCCAGGTGATTACTCAGAAAGCCTGCGCCGCATCCGACATCCAGCACGCGCACGTCGACCCCGAGCTCGCGCGAGATACGCTCGACTACCCACGGGTTTCGGAGCCGCGATTCGGCACGTAGCAGGGCGACGGGGTCGTCGTCGGCGGCGTACCAGCGTTCACCGAGCTCGTCGTAAATGGCATTGTTGACCGGGGTCGCAAGCGTTTTGTCCATGGCACATTCCAGTACAGGGCCTGATAGGCGCCGAAGGCTGCCGTAAGGCTTGCCGAGAGCCACAATAGCGTGCGCTCTTGCCGGACCCAAAGGAACGCGGCGCTGCCGAGCACGATGGGATGCAACATGAAGAGCAGGGCATGCAGCCATTGCTCCATCGGCTTGCAGCGCTCGGCGTGAACCAGCTCGTCCTTCGTCACGAGTAAGCAGGAGCCGGCTGCCACCAGCGCGTAGGCGATCAGGTGACCCTGCGTCGGCGATGCGCTCAGCGCCAGCGCGTAACACGCCAGCACGCTCAGCGTATCCAGCGGGTGACCGATGCGTTCCCAGCGCGGCAGACCGCGTTGACGATGGAAGTGCAGCTCGTCCACCAGCATCGCCAGGGCCTGCAGACCCAGCGGAACAGCCAGCCACTGCATCATGCCGCTACCTTACGCAGCAATGCGCCGCAGAGCGTCAGTCCAGGCCCGAAGGCCAAGCTCACTACCAGCTGGCCGTGCTTGACCTCGGACGACGTGGCCAATGCTTGCCAGATGTGGGGCACGGTGGCGGAAGACATGTTGCCGCGCTCGCGCAGCACGGCGCGACTGGCCGCTACCTGCGGCTCGCTCAGCTCGAGCCGCGACGCTATCTGATCCACGATTTTGGGGCCGCCCGGATGGATGGCAAATAGCGCGCTTTGGCAGGCTTCGTGACCGTGCCCTGCCTGGTTCAACAAGCCACGCACGAATGGCACGAGCGAGTCGGCGATGCGCTCGGGAACGTCGCGGGCCAAGCTCATTTCCATGCCCGAGTCCGCGCAAAACCAGCTCATCGAGGCGGCTGAATCGGGCACGATCCACTCGGCTTGCGACAAGATGGCCAGCGCCGGGTTACGACCGTGAAACCTAGCTTCTGGGTAGAGCGAGTAACCGATACAGCCGTCAGCAAACAGACTCTGAATCACCAGCTGCTCGGGTTCATGCCGCAGCGGATGCAGGTGCAGCGAGCAAATCTCCGTGTGGACGATGTCGACTCGCGGCTCGGCAGTCGAGGTGTAGCTGGCTGCGTTCGGCTCCGAAAAGCTCGCTGCGTAACCGGCGGCGATCCGGATCGCCGGCAGCGCCGCGTAGCAGCCCATGTGGTAGGCGTGCGTGACGCTGGTTTGGTTGCCCCAGCGGTTTTGCGCCACCAGCAGCTGCGCAGCGCTCGGACTCTCGTAGCCCGTACAAGTGACGTGAATGAGCTGTCGCGGCGGCGCATGGGTCTCCGCAAACAGCTGTGAAAAGGCCGCCCCGGCGATGCGGCCGAAAGCCTTGGTTCGGGCGCGCATCCCCGCCGCGCCACCCCGGTCGGTCAGGCGATACACCTCCATCTCGTCCCAACGCAAATGGGAACAGTCGTCGGTAAAATGTCCACGTGTGGCGATCTTGTCCGGTCCACACCCAAACCGGCCGAGCCGCCGTTTCATGCTCTCCACGAAACCTGCTTCGTCGAGCTCGCGCCCCTCCTCCCTCGCACCTTGCGCTTCTGCCCGTGTGTGCGCCATGGCGAGCCAGTGCAATGTTTCCGCCTGCGTGGGGAGATGCCGGGGGCGCACTGAGCGGAAGTCGGCGAGCAGGAACAACCTGGAGCTTAGACGCAAGTTCCGAGCCAGTTCTCAACGGATCCCGTTTCTCCGTGGAAGCGTGGGGCCGGTGCTATCCAAGCTCAGCGATCACTGCGGTGATGTTGTCCGTGCCTCCCTGCGCGTTGGCTTCGGCAATCAGCATGGCGCAGCGCTCTCGAGGGGGTCCCCGCGTGCCCAGGAACTGCGCGATCCGTTCGTCGCCGACGTGTTTGGTGAGGCCGTCCGAGCAAAGAAGGATCAGGTCGCCGCGCTCCAGCCCGACACGCCGAATCTCTGGCTGGGGCGCGTTTTGGCTCGCGCCAAGCGAGTTCCACAGCACATGATTCAGGTGGGAGCTCGGGTCGACGGGCTTCGCCGAGACCTGCGCCAGCTGCTGTGCCAGCGTGTGATCCGTCGTGAGCCGAGTCAGCTTGCCACCCCGATACAGGTAGCAGCGAGTGTCGCCGACGTGAGCCACGTAGAGCGCGGGCCACATGATGAGAGCCAGGGTGAGGGTCGTCCCCATGCGCGGCGTCCCCGAGTTTTCGCCAGCCGTTCTGACCGTGGAATCTCCGACTTCCAGCGCCGTGGAAAGACCATCACGCACACCAGGCAGGGAGGCACTGTGCGCGGGAGACGATGGCGGCGCTTCCTCGCAGCCCGTCCAGGGGATGCAGTTGAGCAGGTGATTCACCACCGCTCGTACCGCCGTTTGACTCGCCACGTCGCCGCCGCCCTGTCCGCCCATGCCATCCGCTACCACCAGCATCGTTCCCGCGCCGTCACCAGCAAACCAGCCGCGCGCCCCCGGGCTCGTGTCGTGCACCAGCAGGGAGCGCTGCAGCGTGGCAACGATGAACGAGTCCTCGTTCGTTTCGCGCACTCGCCCCGTATCCGTGAGGCCCGCGGTTTCGATGGTCGGCATTGGCTCGGTATGACGCCCGAGCTCTGATATCGG
>DATDEV010000034.1:0-2196 GCA_036522995.1 Polyangiaceae bacterium | reverse complement strand
CTTGGTGCGTCGCGCCTCGAGCTCGGCAGGACTCGTAGACGGCTTTCGCCCAGAAGGACCGGGGGATGGTTTGGGCGGCCCACTCGACGAAAGTCTGGCGGACGATTTTGGAGCAGGAGTAGCGGGACGCCTAAACGACCGGCTTGCCCCTCGCCACTGCGGCCAATGAGTCGTGCTGAGCCAGATGGCGCTTCTGCTCGATGATGCTTCGCCCGAAGGCCTCTTCGGCAGCCAGCGCATTGTGAGCGGCGCAGCGCAAGGCCAAGTTGGAAGCGACGTGCTCGCCACCATGGGCGAAGGGCTTCAGATGCTCCAGCTCCAAATAGCGCGTCTCCCCGCAGCGCTGGCCGCGCTGGTCGACATAGCTGCAGCAGCCGGCGTCGCGCGCGTACACTGCGCGCTTCACGGCCGCCGGGATGCTTCTCGCACGCCGGCGCCGCTGGTGCGGCACCGTTGTAGAAGCAGGGGGCGGGTCGCTCACGCGCCGGCGCGGTGCCGTGGTCGGCGGAGCGTCGCTCACGCGCCGGCGCGTTGCTGTAGTCGGCGGGCCGTGCGAGTCGCTCACGCGCGGGCGCGGTGGTGTAGTCGGCGAAGCGTGCGGACTGGCTGGCTTGGCCGATGCCGCTGGTTCTGCTCGCTTGCGCGGCGCGGCTGCAGTCGCCGCCGACTGGTCGCTGGGCACGGCGTGCTTCGCTTTGCGCACCTTCAGTCGCTTAGCGGCCGACCTAGTCGCTCGCGCTGTCACCGCGAATTGCTCTTTCTCGAGCCTTTCGACCAGCAGCTGCATGGCGCGCCGGTGCAGCTCCCCCAGCGAAACGCCCGGCCGAGAGCGTGCCAGGAGCGCCTTGGCTTTCTCGACCAGCCGCACGTGCTCTTCGGTCGTGCAAAACTGCATCTGGTACTGCTGGGGCGTGGTGATGGGCGGCAGCTCACGCCGCGCTGGCGCAACGAATGCCGCATCTGCCGCATTCGTTTCCGCTTCCGCTTCCGCATCACGGACGCTGTCATTCGCCCAGTCGCGCGGCGATTCGCCCGCGGCCAGCTCTCGCACGGGCGGGCAAAGCGACGTGACCCATTCGTCCCAGGTTGGCCTGCGGGGGGAGCCGGGAAGTTCGGGCCCCAGCGGCTCCATCAGATCCGGCACCCGAGGTAGCGGATGCAGCTCCCGCACCAGCTTCGCAATCTCCTTCTTGGTCCGAAACTTGGCGCGAGCCAGCACCTCGACGTGATTCTCGAGCGTGAGGTGAGGGCCGAGCATCAACAGGCCGGTCAGGTGCAGCTCGCCCGCGGCAATCGCGTCGAACAACAGCGGAAAGCGCTTCACGAGCCGCGCCGCGCTCGAACGGCGCGCGGCGGCGTCCTCCGACATGCGCAGCTCGTAAATGCAATACGTGTAAAGACTGGCGCAAGCGCGCGTGCGATGAATGCCGCGCGTTTCCACCTCGGCCAAGTGGAGCAAGAGTTGCGACAGCAGCTTGTTGGAGGCACCGACGAGCCGGCGCGTGCTGCTCAGCAGCTCAGCGTCGGCGAGATGACTCAGGCCTTGCTCGCCACCGGGAACGAGCCTGACGATCGTTTCTTGACCCTGAGAGCTTGCGTGCATGACTTCACGCTACACCCGTGATTTTCGAGCGCGCAGAGGGCAGCACAACGCGCGATCCGTGGCGTCGACGCGTTTCGAGTCGTCCCGCTCGCGATCGGCATACTCCGGGGCCGTCGGGCGCCTTTGGCGCGCCATTTCGCTGCAAGCAGCACGGCCTGCGCCTTGTCTGACAAAAAGCCGGTCAAGAAGTTTCGAGGGCATTGTCAGAGCTAAGTGAAAATGTCAGGCAGAGCGCGCGACCGCGTTGGTCCCTCGCCGCTCGCGCTTAGACTGCAGAGCGCTCGCCTACCTGGCACGCCGCGGCGCAGTCCAATTATAGTTGGGCTGAGCGAGCTCCGCGCAGCGGCATGACACTCAATTCGACAAGCACCGTATCAGAGCGAAAGCCCTCCTTGGGTGAGCGAGGCCTGCTGAGCCTTTTGATCGAAAAGGGCGGACTCGATCTTCCCGAAGGGTGGCTTGGACGGCTTCGCGTCCACACGATGGACGATGGCGGCATGGGCAGCCTTAAACTTGCCGCAGATACAGCCGAGGCCGGGCGTCTTTTCGGTCGACGAGTCGCCGAGCACCAGTTCAAGGACGATGATGGCGTT
>DATDEV010000033.1:0-4346 GCA_036522995.1 Polyangiaceae bacterium | reverse complement strand
TTACGTGGACCCGACGGCTCAGGCTGTGCCCGAGCGCCGAACCCCGTTAGTGGGAACGTAGCCCAGGTTTCACCAGACCGGCCCAAAAACCAGGAAAGTTGTCGATCAGCCCCGCAAAGGCGGAGACGAAACGCTTAGTCGCCCCACGCCGCTGACTCGATGGGTGTGACGTGTGTGCCTTCGCAACCAGCGGAACCCATACCGCCGCCAGGTGTAGGCATGGGCTGCGACGGATTTGTCACACAGGGCGGATCCGTGAGGCCGTTGAGGATCACGGACGCCTGCGTGATTCCGTCCTCCGTGCTGAGCTGCAGCGACACCACGACGCGCTCGACGCCGGAAGGCGCCTCTGACATCGCGAAACCGCTCTCGCCAATCTTGCTCGCAGGCAGCTCGAGGAATGCCTCGCCACTGACATTGCTCGCTGCTCCGCTCGGCCAAGAGTGGAGCTTGCCGGTGTAGACGCCGTCGAGACGACCGTCTTCGCTCGTGAGCGTGAACGTGGCTGGGTAGCTGGCCATGCCGTTCTGGCCCTCATCGAGTCCATAGTTGTTGGAGATCTTGAGGCAACCGTCGCCCGCGATGGCAACGCCCAGCGTGAGCTCGGTTTGGCTGCCGTCCCGCCACTGCACGGTCGCCGGCGTCGTCCCCGAAAGCACCTCGCCCGCAGCGTTGCCCGTCATTCCGAGCGCGTTCTGGTCGGGTGCCACGCCCAGGCCAGCGCCGCTGCCGTACTGCTCGTCGCACGCAGGGCTATCGGGCCAAACCGCGATCGCGCCCATGCCTGCTCCGGCCGAGACCCCGCCCGCGTGGCTGCGTTGCTCGATGCCGGCGATGCTGCCGGTCATGCCTTCGGGCATCAACGTGGCGCTCAATCCGACCTGCACCAGCTCGACCTCGGGATCCGAGTAAGTGACCGCGAGGCTGCCCGAAAGCTTGTCGAAGTCGATGGGCATGCTGAGCTCAGCGACGCGCGTGGAGCCGGCCAGCAGCAGCGTGTCGAACGACTCGTCGAGCGCGCCGCCTTCGGTCGACAGCTCGACCTGCACGTCGATGCCGAGCTGCGGCTCGGGGCACAGCGGGGCGGCCAGATCCTGCTGGAGGTCGTCGTCGTCCTGCTTCGGTGTATAGGTGACGTAGTAGGCGCTTTCGCCGCGCGTCAGCTCGAGGTGAAGCGAGCTCGTGCCCGACTCGGGACCGATCTGCCATGATTGGTTCTCGCGCGGCGTCGCCCAGGTGAGCGGCGCGTCGAACGTCTTTGCAGCGAAGGCCAGCACCTGCTCGGGAGTGCCGAGCTCGGTGGCCTCGTCGAAGCTGCCGAGCTTCCGCTTGTGCATGTCGCAGTTCCCGCCGCCGTTGACGGTCTCGCCGCCCCCGTCGTTTTCACCGGACAAGTCCCCTGTCTGTCCGCCGGCACAACCGAGCGCGAGCGCGCTGAACGCAAAAAATGTGAGCTGGTGAAGTCGCATGGCCGTAGAGCCCTCCGAGTGAATTCAAGGTACGGCCTGGCGACCCTTTAGGCAATGTCCAGTTCGCACATTTCATGGTCCCATAGCGCTTGTGAATGTGCGAAACTCTACACATGGATTTCGAGCGTTTATCCGCGGAACTACTGCGAAGTTTGCGCGGAAAGCGCTCACAGCAGGCGCTGTGTCGCCGCGTCGGCGCCAAGAGCAACGTGGTGCACCAATGGGAGCGCGGTCACTCCTTTCCAAGCGCCTCACGTGCGCTGGAGGTCGCAGCGCGCGTCGGCGTCGACGTACCGGCGGCGTTCCGCGAGTTCTACCGCACCGCACCACGCTGGCTCGACGAGCACGACCCGACGTCGCCCGTCGGGGTAGCGGCGTTCCTGTCCGATCTGCGCGGCAGCACCAGCTTGGTCGAGCTGGCGCGCTACAGCGGCAAGAGTCGCTTCGCAGTCGCGCGCTTCCTGTCCGGCGACGCCGAACCGCGCCTGCCCGACTTTCTGCGTCTGATCGAAGCCGCGTCGCTGCGCGTGCTCGACTTCCTCGAGCAACTCACCGACGTGCGCCGCTTACCCAGCGTCAAGCAACGCTACGAAGAGCTCACTGCCGCCCGTCGCCTGGCCTACGAGGAGCCGTGGTCCCAGGCAGTGCTGCGCGCGCTCGAGCTGTCGAGCTACGCCGCGCTTTCGAGCCACCGTGATGGCTGGATCGCCGAGCGCATCGGCATCTCGCTCGAAGAAGAAACGCAGTGCCTCGAGCGCCTGAAGAGCAGCGGACAGATCGTGTGGGAAGCCGAGCGCTGGCACATCAAGAACGTGATGGCGCTCGACACGCGCCGCGACCCCGACGCCGCCCGACGCCTGCGCGCCTGGTGGCTCCGCCGCGGTGCCGCGCGCATCGAAGGCGGCGACCGTGGCCTGATGTACAACGTGCTCGGCGTCTCCTCCGTGGATCTCGAGCGGCTGCGCGAGCTCCAAAAAGCCTATCTCACCGAGGTCCGCGCCATCGTCGCCCGCAGCGAACCGGTCGAGCACGTCGTGCTCTCGGCGGATCTGCTGCTCGACCTGCGCGGCAGCTAGAGCTCCTTCGTGGGACCTGCGCCGGCGGATTCGACGGTGGGCTGGGGCGGAGCGGGCGCGGCCGGCGCCGGATACCAAGCGCTGGGTGGCACGACCTTGGGTTTGGCCGGGTCGCTGAAGTAGTGCGGCGACATGATCTGGACGCCGTACTCGTTGAAGACGTCCATGACGTTGCCGTTCAGCGCCGAGACCGCCTCGGCGCGCGCGCGCGCTTCGGTAGGCGAGGCCTGACACACGAGCCGGTACTCGACGTAATAGTCGGACAGTGCTCGCTTGAACACCTCCGGCGGTCGCTCGGAGAGGACCCCTTCGGTGCGGCGAGCTGCCTCGATCAGCATGGCCTCCACCTGCCGCCACGGGGCGTCGTAGCCGATGGTCACGGTCGCATCCATGACGAACCCTCCTCCCCGCACGGGGTGCGAATAGTTCTTGGTCACCGAGCTCAGCACCAGCGAGTTGGGTAGCGTGACGTCTTCACCCAAACCCGAGCGAATGCGGGTGGTGAAGATGCCAAGCTCGGTGACCGTCCCCTCCTGGTCTCCGATCCGCACCAGCTCACCCAGCCGCAAGGTGCGTGAGTACAGGATGATCATGCCGCTTGCCGCCTGCCCGAACAAGCTCGAGCCGCCCAGCGTCACCATCAGACCCACGAGCACGCTCATGCCCTTGAATGCCTCGCTGCCCGAGCCTGGCAAATACGGATATGCCATCACGGTCGCAAACAACCAGACGGCGGCACTGAAGAAGCGTCTGGTCGCGCGAGCCGTGTCGTGATCCAGCCAGCCGCCGCTCATGTCGCTCTGCTCGATGCGCACGAAGAAGGGGCGCACGGCGCCAATCAAGCCGCGGGCCAGCAGGAAGATCGCGAGCGCGACGAGCAAGTCGGGGATGGCCCCCAGGATGCCGCCGCCCAATTGAGCGAACACGCCGAGCAAAAACGCGCTCAGCTGCTCGCCCCAGGGCCGCGAGTACGGAAACTGAGTCAGCACGAAGTTGGTCCACTCGTAGCTGAGCAGGGCGAACAGGAGCAGCGAGGCCAAGCGCACCAGACTGCGCGACAGCCCGTACAAGCGGCTGGAATCGAGCAGCGTGGCGCCCGCCACCTGCACACGCGAGGTCTGCGCCAGGAGCAGCTGTGCCAGGCGCCGCACCAGCCAGCGACGCACGCGCAAGATGAGCAGCAGCGCCATGACAAACAGCGCCGTCGCCGCAGCGCTGCGCCACAGAGCCCGTAGCAGCCGCCTCTGATCGTGGGCTTCGCGCGTTTCGCGTACGATATCTTGCAGCGCCGCCCTCGCAGCCTCGGCGGCTTGCTCCAGCGTCTCGCCGCCCAGTCGATCGGCGTCGTCTGGCGTGATGGCCAGGCCGAGCGATTCGTCGAGCATCAGCACCTTGCCCTGAGGCACGTCGACGACGCGGACCTTGCCCGGGCTGGGGCGAGCGAGCAGCTCGTTTAGTCGCAGCGTCGCGTGCCTGGCCCGCTCCGCCGGCGGGAAGCCCATCAGGGTGGTGCGCAGCGTGGTGACCCGCCGATTGAACACCACTACCGGGACGGCTGCCGTGCTCGCTGGCGGAGGGGCGACCGGAAGCGCGCTGGCCGGTAGCGCAACCGCCGGCAGCGCGACGACTGGCGGGCCAGCGACTGGCGGGCCAGCGACTGGCGGGTCCGCTGGCGGCGTGCTCGGTTCCAGCGCGACCGCCGGGTCAGCGCCGGCCGGTAAGGCGACACACAGCACGGCAAGAAGCAGCGCGCCAAGCGAGGCTTTGGCGCGATCAGAGAGGCATACGGGTCTCGTCATGT
>DATDEV010000032.1:0-3594 GCA_036522995.1 Polyangiaceae bacterium | reverse complement strand
GCAAGCCGGAGTGCCGCATCAGCTGCTGGTCGTGCCGGGGCCGCACGACTACCCCTTCAACCGCGGCCCCGCCGTCTACGAAATGCTGCTCCATCACGACCGCGTGCTGCGCGGCCTGCCTGCCATAGAATATGTGTTTTGGGGGAGGGGCCCCAAAACCTGAGGGTGGGGCGGATGTTCTCTAGTGATACGCTTCGGCTTCGAGCAACTCGGTGAGCGTGCGCAGCGTGCGGCCCGAGTGGTGTTGGAAGCGGACGCCAATGCGCGCGGCGCCGTCGAAGGAGTGCAGCCACACCACTTCACTTTCGAGGAAGAGCGGATCCCAGAGGTGAGGCGCCTCGACCGAGAGCGACAGTGCGGTGCCGTTCGGCACTGCCTCGAGCATCTCCATGCACGCGCCGCCCAGGCCGAGGTCGAGCAGTCGCGCCGGGCGCTTCCAGCTACCATCACCGCGGCTCACCACGGCCGAGAGCCCCACGGGTCGACGCGCAAAGGCCCGAAAGTGATCCAGCGGTCGTCCCGGGCTCATCGACCGGACCATCCTAACGCGGGTTTCTCCCGACCTTCACCTCGAGCGCGCTGCCTTTTGAATTCCTGTGAAGCTGGAAACTGTTCCCATCCGAATCTACGCTGTTAGCGCTACAGCCGCGAAGAAGTTTGGGTTTGTGGGGGTGGGTCCGCTACGATTGCTGGCCCGATTTGGGTCGCGCCCGCGCGACCGGCTGGCGTAAGACCCAGCACGCCGATAACAGGGTAGCTGGAGCAAAGCTGATGGCGCAGGAAACGCGAAAAGACCCCCGCGCGAAGGTGCTGACCATGACGGTCCGCTACAAAAGCGCCACCCTCGACGAGTTCATCGAGCACCACTCACACGACGTGAGCCGCGGGGGTATGTTCATCAAGACCCCTTCGCCCTTCCCACCCGGCACGCTCCTCAAGTTCGAGGTGAAAATCGCCGAGGACCAGAAGGTCATCCAGGGCGTGGGCCGCGTGGTGTGGAAGCGCGAGAGCGAGACCGGCGACCGGGAACGCCCGAGCGGCATGGGCGTGAAGTTCATCAAGATCGACGACGCTTCGCGCAAGACCATCGACCAGCTCGTCGATTCGCGAGCCGACGCCGGTTCGGCCTACGAGGCCGGTGGCGGTGATGGCGGCACGGGCTCGAGGACCGCCCCGCCCCCCGCTCTCGCGCAGGCGCCTGCGATTCCCACGGCCGAGCCGACCGCCAAGCCCGGCGTGCCGCGCAAGGCGACGATGATCGGGCTCGGCGCGCTGGGCGCGCAAGCCGCTGCCGCTGCCGCCGCCAAGGCGAGCGAGTCGGCCGCGCCACCCTCGAGCGGTGGTGGCATGTTCCCGAAGTCGGACTCGGAAGCGGACATGCCGGCGCCCGAGGATCGCACGGTGATGAAGCAGGCAGCCGAGCTGCTGCAGGACGCGCTGCGCGAAGCGGGCGGCTCGATGGACGAGGTCGGCACCAGGCCATACTCGAAGAAGGCCGAATCGCTCAAACCCGCCGCGGAAGCCCGGCTGGCCTCCGCCACGGAGCCTGAAATCCCGCAGCGAGCAGCCGGCGAGACTGGCGCTGCCGGCCCGCACACGCTCCGCTCCGAGCCACCGTCCAGCCAGAAGCTCGACGAGAAGAAGCTCAGCAACCGCCCCGCGCCAGCCAGCGAACGCGCTCGCTCGGAGCGGCCCATGAGCTCGCGGCCCAAGCCGATCCTGTCGGAGGCGCCGCCCGCCGAAGGTGGCGGGGGTCGCATCATGATCATCCTGGCGGGCATTGCGGTGGCTGCGGGCGCGGTGTTCCTGCTCACGAAGCAGGATCCGCCGCCGCCCGCTCCAGCCCCCGAGCCCCCGACCGTCGTGGACGAGAAGCTGCCGGCAGCGGCCCCCCCGCCCGTCGTCCAGGAGCCCAAGCCCGTCGAGCCGGCGCCGAGCGCGTCGGCGGCCGCTTCGGCGAGCGCTGCCGCGTCCGCCAGTACAGCGCCGAGCGCAGCGGTCAAGCCGCCCCCCGTCGTGGCGCCGCCCCCCGCGCCGAAGCCTTTCGTGCCTCCGGCGCCCAAGCCCAAGCCGCAACCCAAACCCGCAGCGCCTGCAGCCGAGCCAGGAGGCGAGACGGCCCCCGCGCCCGCACCCGCACCCGCACCCGCACCCGCGGCTGAGCCCAAACCGGCCGAGCCCGCTCCTGCCCCGGCGCCGAAACCCAAGCCTGCCGAGCCGGCCGGCGACAATCCGTACTGAAACCGAGTTGAGTGGCCCCTCGTCTCCTGGCTCGAGCGGCGCGGACGCCCGCGTTGGGACGACCCTCGCCGATCGCTACCGCATCGATGCGCTGATCGGCGAGGGCGGTATGGGCCGCGTGTACGCGGCCGAGCACGTGCTGATGCGCAAGCGCCTGGCCATCAAGGTGCTGCACCGCGAGCTCACCACCATGGCCGAGGTCGTGGCGCGCTTCGAGCGCGAGGCCATGGCCGCGGCCAACATCGACCATCCCAACGTCGCCGCCGCCACGGACTTCGGCAAGCTGGCGGACGGCGCGGTGTTTTTGGTGCTCGAGTACGTCCAGGGCAAGAACCTGCGCGACGAGATCGCGACTGGCCCGATCGCCGCCGAGCGCGCGCTGCACATCACGCGACAGATCGCCGCTGGCCTCGGCAGCGCTCACGCGCTCGACATCGTGCACCGCGATCTCAAGCCCGAGAACGTCATGCTGGTCGACAAGGGCGGCGACCCGGACTTCGTGAAAGTGCTCGATTTCGGCATCGCCAAGGTGCCGATCGGCGAGGTGCCGGACCCGAGCAAGCCCAAGGGGCCCGGAGCTCAGGTGCACACGCCGATCACCAAGGCGGGCATGGTGTTTGGCACGCCCGAATACATGGCGCCCGAGCAGGCGCTGGGACAGACGGTCGACGGCCGCGCCGACCTGTATGCGCTGGGTGTGATCCTGTACGAGATGCTGTGCGGGTCGCGCCCGTTCTCGAGCCAGAGTCAGGTCGGCATCCTGGGTCAACAGCTGTCCAAGCCGCCACCCAAGATCAGCGACCGCGCGCCTGGCATCGCGGTGCCGCCGGCGGTGGAGCAGGTCGCGATGAAGCTGCTGCAGCGCGAATCGTCGGAGCGCTACCAGTCGGCGGCCGAGGTGGTCGAGGTCATCAATCGCTTGCTGGCGCCCATTCCCGGGCGAGGCATCTATCGCTTCACGCTGCCGGAGGGCTCGCCCTCGAACCCGCCGCCGCCCGAGACGCACGCGCTGCGCGAGGCCATCACGGTCTCGTCCAGGCCAAACCAGCCCATGCCCCCGCCGGCGTTGCCCAGCGACTTGCTGCGCTCGCTCGAAGCCGCGTCGCCGCCTCTGGGTGGGCTGGACGACGAGCCCACTTTTGGTCTCGACCGCCAGCTCGGCCGGCTGCGCCAAAAGTTACCGGCCGGCGTGCAAAGGCTGGTCGCGGGGCTGTCCTCGCGCGTGCTGTTCGGAGGCGCACTGCTGCTCACGCTGGGTCTGATCGGCGCGACCGTGGCGCTCTTCTCGGGCGGGCCGAGCGCCGAGGTGGAAGGCGCGCCGCCGAGCCCCAGCAGCTCGGGCCTTGCCATGCC
>DATDEV010000031.1:0-20273 GCA_036522995.1 Polyangiaceae bacterium | reverse complement strand
CGCTGTAACGGCGCCGGACGCTCGAACGGCCAACGGCGCTGGGTGGGCCAACCGTGCTGGGCGGCTGTACTGCTCTGCGCGAGTAAGCGCGACGCGAGGGACGACGACACTGTGGCGCCCGAAGAAGCCGTACGGCTGTGTCATCACGCCGTAACCCTCCCCGTAAAGCTTTTCCCTCCCCGAACTCCCCCACCCCGCTCGCACCGTCCAGCGACGGTGAGCGCGTTTACGGCACCCAGGCGTGGCCGGGGTCCAGGACGCCGGGGTAGCCGTCGATGTAGTGCGAGGGCTGCCCGGGGGCTGAGTCGTCGACCCACAGCACGCGCTCGGTGCCGTAGGGACGCACGTCGATGTGCACGAACTTGGAGCTCGGGTAAAACCCGCAGCCGACGTCGCGCAGCGCGCGGCACACGCCGAATACCTGCTCGTTTGGCACGCCGACCACGAACAAATCGAGCGCCTTGCCCTTGCCGTGAAAGCCGCTGTGTCCACCCTGGCGGTAGCCGCTCATGATGTAGATCGTACGCCGCGGAAAGCTCTGCGCGATCTGCTGCAGCACCCAGATCACGCGCGGCTCGATCAGCTTGATGTGCGGCAACCACTCGCCCGGGCCAGCATCCTGGCTGGGCTCCAGCGGCAGCGGCAGCTCGGGACGCGGTACGCCAGGCGCGCGCGCCAGCACACTGACGACGTCGATGGCGTCCGGAGCAACACCGCCCTCGCAGTCGATGAGCGGCAACGTGGCCTGCTCGATACCGTCGTAGCGCGCGATGTGGACGGGCCGCGGCACCTTCCACTTGGGGCATGGGCCGCGTGTCGATACGCTGAACGCTGCGGGCGCCGGGACGGCGAGGTCCAAGCTCCAGTCGAAGGCGGGCCGCGGCGCCCAACTCGACAGGCCGTAGTCGCCGCGGAAAAAGCTGCGCCACGCGGAGACGTGGTTCTGGGACGGCGACAGGTAGTGCGCGAGCAGCGAGAGCGAGGCATCCGGGGCCAGGCGGAAGGGCCGGCGCTGGTGCACGCCGGAGCCGAGCCAGCTGAGCTCGCCGAGCTCCGGCTGCGGACCCAGCAGGCCATAGTCGTAGCCCACCGGTCGACGCACGCCGGCCGATGCTGGCGTCACGGCCGTCGCCAGGACGAGCGCCGCGGCAGCGACGAATCGACCCGGACCTGCGTGCATCGGCCGACCATGCCGCGGGCCGGCCGGCGATTCAAGCCGAACCGGCTCAGCCCTGGCGTAGGGCCGCGAGCGCACGACGGGCGGCCTCCAGCGTGATGCTGCCGTCCTCGCTGATGCGCGCCGCCACGGCCTCGACCTCCGGACCGCTGGCGCCCGCCGCGACCGCCACCGAGCGCGCGTGCAGGGACATGTGACCGCGCTGAATACCCTCGGTCGCCAGCGCGCGCAGCGCAGCCAGGTTGGAAGCGAGACCGACCGACGCCGCGACCAGTGCCAGGTCGTCCGCGGACTCCACCCGCACCAGCCCGAGCGCGAGCCGAGCCACCGGGTGCACGCGCAGCGTCCCGCCGACGATGCCGAGCGCCAGCGGCAACCTGAGCTCACCGACTAGATCCGGCCCGTCGCGACGCCAGGTCGACAGCGGCCGATAACGACCGGACAGCGCAGCGAACGCGTGCGCACCGGCCTCGACCGCACGAAAGTCGTTGCCAGTCGCGATCACCACGGCGTCGATGCCGTTCATGATGCCCTTGTTGTGCGTAGCCGCGCGGTACGGATCGGCCTCGGCGAAGTGTGAAGCTGCCACGATGCCGTCGGCGATTGCGACCCCGGACATGGCGCCAGCCCGCGATGACACCGGCGGGGTGCTGTCGCCTGCTCCAGCGCGGACGGCGAGCGCCGACTTGGAGAGCACCAGGTCTTCGGGGTGAACCCGGCAGCTGACCGCGGCACAACGCCGGTCGCTCAAGTTCGACAGGATGCGCAAGCCGAGCTCGGCGCCCGTGATCTCGGCAGCAACGGGGCCCACCGCCTCGGCGATCGAGTTCACCAGGTTGGCACCCATGGCGTCGCGACAGTCCACCAGCACGTGCAGCACGACGCGCCCCTCACCCAGCTGCCTGA
This sequence comes from Polyangiaceae bacterium, assembly GCA_036522995.1. GTDB lineage: Bacteria > Myxococcota_A > Polyangia > Polyangiales > Polyangiaceae > PMG-095. The sequence goes on along the minus strand of DATDEV010000031.1, from coordinate 18,190 downwards.
GCTCGATGCTGCGCGGACCGCCGCCCCGCTCGATCAGGTTCGGCACCACGCCGCGCGCCACCGACAGCAAGTGCTCGGTCTCGGTTTCCAGGCGCCGGACGGCCAGCTCGGCGTCGGCCAAGCCTCGCAGCTCGATCTGCGAGATCATCAGTGCCTCGCCCATTTCGGCGCTAAAGCCTCCAGCCTCCCGCACCATGCGCGCGGCGTTGGAGGCGGCCGCGATCACGCTCGGTTCCTCGACGACCATCGGCACCAGGCGATCCTTGCCGTTGACCTGGACGTTGAGCGCGACGCCGAAAGGCAGCGAATAGGTGCCGAGCACGTTCTCGACCAGCTTGTCGGCGGTGGCGGCGTCGATACCGCCCGCTTCGAGCGCTGCACAGAAGGCGTCCAGGCTCATACCGGAGCGGTCAGCCACCAGCGCCCTACGTTCGGCGACGCTGAGCTTGTAGAAGCCGGGGAGACGCGAGCCCGTCATCGCGATTCGTACACGTTCATGGCCGGCAGCTCGAGCGCCGTGAGAAAGCCGCCGTTGCCGCAGCCGGTGTCGATGCCGACGCAGTTCTCACCGGCCCAAAGATCCGTCGGATCTTCCGGCGTGTAGCCGGACAGCTCGGGCGGCAGGTACTCGGTGCGCGTGTGACCGAACACCACCAGCTTGCCCCGGTAGTTGGCGAAGAAATCGGCGTCCCTCAGCCAGAGCAGCACCTGCGGATCGGGAGCCGAGCACGGATGAATGAACTCACCGCTCACGCGCGGCAGGCCCGCGTGCACGTAGATCGCATGCTCGTCTTCGTACCAGTGCGGCAAGGCCCGGAACCAGTCGACCACGTCGGCGGGGAAGAAGCTGCCGGTCGTCAGCGACTCCTGCTCGTCCAGCTGCGCGAGCTCGCCCTCGCTCGGCACCCGCCCACCCACGAACGAACGCATGGCGGCCAGGCACCCGTTGCCGGGCGGCGTCACGAACTCATCCCAGCCGCGCTCGCACACCCGCAGCCAGGCATCCTCGTGATTGCCACGCAAGCACACCACCTTGGCCGGCGTGCGCTCAGCGAGTGAACGCACGTAGTCGACCACCTGCGCGGAGTTGGGGCCGCGATCGATGTAGTCGCCCACGAACACCAGCGTGTCCTCGGTGGTGAGCTTCGGCAGACAAGCCATCAGCTTGAACAGATGCGACGTTTCGCCGTGAATATCGCCGACCGCGAAGGTTCGCCCTGCCATGCAATCACTCACGAAACCACAACCCGCAGCTCGATGCCAGCGTGGCCGTTCGGGTCGGAAATTAGGCTAGCTCCACGCCCGGCACCGACAGCGCGGCGGGCAGCAACTGGTGCGCACGCGCCTGCAAGGCGCCGCGCAGCGCGGGCGTAGAGCACTCCGGACCGACGAAGAGCGCAATGTCACCGCCGCCGGCACCCGCGGGCAAGAGCACCCCGTTCTGGCTCTCGGCGGCGGGATTCAGCTCGGCCAGCTCCGGCGTCACGATCGGCACGCCCGCGGCCCGCCCCAGCGCGTGGAGCGCCCGATGCTGCGCCCTGAGCGCAGCGACGAAGGCGGCGGCGTCGGCGCTGCTGGCGGCGGCCGAGGCCTGCTCGGTGGCGAGCGCCTGGGCGAACAGCAAGCGCTGGTGCTCGTCGGGTGAGCTCTCGGACAGCGCGCCCACGGCTGTGAGCAGCGCGCGCGTGCTCGATGCTTCCGGACAGGTCCAGAGCTCCACCACCAGCCCGCCCGGTAGCGCCAGCGGCGCGCAGCGTGGACCATCCCCCAGCAAGCGATAGCTCAGTGTGCCGCCGAAGGCGCTGCAGGCGACATCCACGCCGCTGCCGCCGGCCTGAGCGATGCGGTGGGCACGCAGTGCACGCTCGAAGACCAGCTGCACGAGCTCGGTATGCAAAAGCTCGGGACGCGCCCCCTTGGCTAGCGCGTACAGGCTGGCCACCAGGATCGCCGCGCTCGAGCCCAGGCCCAGCTTGCGTCCGTCTTGGCGCAAGGCCGAAGCGTCGAACCAGGGCGCGCGCTCGCCCGCTTCGAGCGCGGCCTCGAGCTCGGGCGTCACCAGCTCCGCCGCTTGCTCGCTGTCCGCCGTCACGTAGCGATCGACGCTGCAAACGATGGCCGGCGCGCCCGACAGCACCGCATAGGCCCCCGACAGCACGACCTTGCCCGGAGCACGCGCGCGCGTCATGGCCTCGGCTCGTCGTTGCTCAAGCAGCTGGCGTCCGGACCGGGCCCCGACGCCAGCACCCGCAGCACCCCCGGCAGCTCGCTCAGCGACGCCCGCACGCGCTCCGCCACGCCGGGCTCGACCAGTACCTTGACGTGCGGGCCAGCATCCATGGTGTAGCAGGCGGCCACGCCCGACTTGCGCAGCGCCCGCACCTGCTCGACCACCGCCAGCGTCGCCGGACGAAAGTAGATCAGCGCAGGCCGCGCCGCCATCATGCTGGCATGCATCATCAGCGCGCTCTGCTCCACCGCCGGGGCGAGCTGCTCGAAATCTCGCGCCAGCACCGCGCGCTTCACCTCGTCGAACAGCCGCGGAGCGTCGCTCACCCAGCTCGGATAGTAGGGGCTGGTGCGGGCGGTGTGCTGCATGCCGTCGGTCGAACCGGTGTCCTTGGCAGCCTCGCTGGTGACGGCGACCAGCATGCACAGCGGCCAGTGCTCCAGCGGCGCCACCGGCAGCGCGAACTCCGCGCCCGCGCCCAGCTCGACGAAGCCGCCGAACAGCGAACGAGCCGCCGAGGCCGAGGCCGCGCGAGCCAGGGAGCTCACCTGTTCGATGGGCAGCGGCAACTTCAGCGCCCGCACTGCGGCCAGCGCCAGCGCCGCGAAGCCGGAAGCGCTCGAGGCCAGGCCGGAGGCGGTGGGAAAGTCGTTCTCGGAGCGTACGCGCGCGAAGGTTCGGCTCGCTGCCAGTCCCCTCACCTCGCTCAGCAGCTTGCTGACGCGCGCCAGCGGCGTGCCGAGCTGCGGCTCACCTCCGAGCAGCAGCTCGTCGGCGCCTAGCTCCGGCAAAAAGCTGACCTCGGTGGTCGTGCGCATCTCGGCCAGGGTGAGCGAGAGACTGGGCACGGCGGTGAGGTTGCGCCGGACGTCCGACTTGCCCCAGTACTTGGCGAGCGCGATGTTGGCGTGCGCTCGCACCGTCGCTTTGCCAGAGGCGCTCATGGCGCAGCCCCCTGCGCAAACGTAGCCGCGACCTCGGTGGAGAAGGCGCTGAAGCCCTCGGCCTTGAAGGCGGCTTCCAGCGGCGCGGCGTCGTCCTGGGCCAGCGCGATCACCGCGCCGCCCCCGCCCGCGCCGGTCAGCTTGGCGCCGAGCGCCCCGGCCTCACGCGCGACCGCGCAGGCTCGCTCGATGTCGGGCGTCGACAGGAACAGCCCCGCCAGCAGCATCTGGTTGTAGTTCATGAGCTGTCCCAGGCCGCTCAAGTCGCCCGCCTCGATACAGGTCTTGGCATTTTTCACCAGCGATTCGATACCCGATAGCGTTTTGCCCAGCAGGTCCGGGCGCCTTTCGCCGAGCCGACGCACCTGATCGACCATCTCTTTGGTGCTCGCGGGCGGTCCGGCCAGGCACACGGCGAGGCGCAAGGGCACGGCAACGAATAGGGACTCGGGACCGGCAGCCTTGGTAAACCAGATGCAGCCACCAGCGTAGGCCGCAGCAGCGTCGACGCCAGACGGGTTACCGTGAAACACCTGCTCGAAGGCCGCCGCGCCAGCGAGCACGCGGCCCTCGCTCTCGGGCTCGCCGCTGGCCGCCAAGAGCGCGCGCGCCACCGCCACGCCGATCGCGGCAGAGCCGCCCAGACCGGAGCCAAGCGGCAGGTTCACGTCCAGCTCGACGCGGTGCGGGCCGCAGCCGAGCGCAGCGCAAATGCCCTCGAGAGCACGCGCCAGCTCCGAGCCGTCGCCCCACAGCGCCACGCGCTCGGCGACGCGCAGGCTGCCCTGCGCCGCCGGCTCCGCGCGCGCCTCGGCGCCCCGCTAGAGCCCCGCGGCGATGGCGGGCATCCCGTACACCACGGCGTGCTCACCGAGTAGCACCGCCTTGCCGTTGCCGCGTCCCCGTCCGCTGCGCTGGATCTGAGAGCTCATGTTCGACGCAAACACAGCGCTTCTGTAGCACCCACCAGCAGCTCGCGGCCGCTCGGGCTGACGCCGCGGGATAGCTCGGCCAGCGCGGCCTGGGAAAGCTCTGCAATCCGCTGCTCGACCAGCTCCGGGGCGCGCGTCGCCTGCACCGCCGCGAGCGCGGCACGCACCTGAGCGGGCTTGGCCGCCGGCTGATTCAGGACCTTGCGGATGGCAGCTTTTTCCAAGGCTCGCCCGCGCTTGAGCGCCAGCCGCAGCACCAGCGTGCGCTTGCCGCTGATCAGGTCGCTCGCCAGGGGCTTGCCGGTGCGAGCCGGATCACCGAACAGGCTGAGCAAGTCGTCTCGCAGCTGGAACGCGATGCCGGCAGGCCGGGAGTAGCGCGACAGCGCTTCGAGCACGGCCGGCCGCGCCCCGGCCAGCAGCGCACCGAGCTTGAGTGGGCCTTCCACGGTGTAGCTGCCGGTCTTGAGCGCATAGCCGAGCTCGACGTCCCTGCCATCGCCCACCATATCGAGCTGCTGCCCGGCGACGGCGCTCAGTTGCATGTCGGCGAAAGCGGCCAGGGCTTCGCGCAAGCGCGCCGGGCTGGTGTCGACACGCGACAGCGCCTCGCAGGCCAGGGCGAGCGCGTAATCGCCGGCCAAGATGGCCGAGGCGTTGCCCTTGTGCTCGGAGCGAAAACGCTCGGCGAGCGCCACGTGAACCGCGGGACCGCCACGACGCACGCGGTCGCCGTCCATCCAATCGTCGTGGATCAGGAAGTAGGTATGTAAGAGCTCGAGCGCAACTCCCGCGTCGAGCGCTGGCTCTAGCTCGCCGCTGCGGGAAGCCGTACGGAAGCCCACCACGACCAGCGCGGGGCGCAGGCGCTTGCCGCCCCGCAGGACCAACCGGCGGATTTCTCGCGCCAGCGCCTGGACTTCCGGACCGAGCGAGCGCGTGCTTTCGATGCGCTCGTCCAGGAAGCCCGACAGGCGACTGTCGACGTCGGGCTGAATCGTGCTGAGCAGCGCCAGGAAGGGGTTGAACTGGACGGCCTTGGCGGACGCACGCCGCCGCGTCCGCGGTGCTTGTTCGAGCTTGGCTTTACGGGCAGCCATGGGAGGGCGGAGCCTAGCCTCGACTCGGGCGTTCTTGGGAGACCTGATCGTGATCGCCTGCGTGAATTCGAGCCCGCGGTAGCCAGGCCCAGCCGCACGTGCGAAATAGGGGCTCGTATGGCGGACATTTCTCGGCGGAAGGACGACCACCTGGACCTCGCGGCGTCGGGCGACGTCGCCTTCAAGCGCACGACCACGCTGCTCGAGCAGGTGCGCCTGGTACACGATGCCCTACCGGAGCTGAGCCTCGACGAGGTGGACACCTCGCTCGAGATCATGGGCAAGCGCCTGCGGGCGCCGATCCTGATCGCCGGCATGACGGGGGGCAGCGATCGCGCCGAGCGCATCAACAAGCAGCTCGCCGGCGTCGCCGAGCAGCGCGGCTACGCTTTCGGGCTGGGCAGCCAGCGCGCCATGCACAAGCACCCAGGCAAGCTGAACACCTACGCGGTGCGCGACGTTGCACCGAGCGCGCTGCTGCTCGGCAACATCGGTATCGTGCAGGCAACGCAAATGTCGACCGCCGAGGTGCAGGCGCTCGTCGCTGCGGTGGGGGCAGACGCGCTGTGCGTGCACCTCAACCCCGCCATGGAGCTGGTGCAGGTGGACGGCGACCGCGATTTTCGAGGCGGCCTGGCCACGCTCGAGCGCCTGCTGGGCGCGGGCCTGAATCTGGTCGTCAAAGAGACGGGCTGCGGCCTATCCGGGCACGTGGCTCGCCGCGTTCGCCAGCTCGGGATCCAGCACGTGGACGTGTCGGGAGCAGGCGGGACGTCGTGGGTCGCGGTCGAGACGCATCGCGCTCCCGCCGAGCGCAAGCCGCTGGGCGAAGCTTTTTGGGAATGGGGCATTCCGACGGCGGCCAGCGTCGCGCTCTGCGCCCGGCGGGGCTTTCGCAATGTGTTCGCAACCGGTGGCATCACGAGCGGGCTCGAGATCGCCAAGGCCATCGCGCTCGGCGCCAGCGCCGGCGGGATCGCCCGCCTGACGCTGCAAGCTTTGGAGGCGGGCGGCGAAGCCGGTGTGCACCGCTTCTTCGATCAGATCGAAGCGGAGCTGCGCGGGGCGATGCTGCTCACCGGCTCGCGCAACCTCCGCGCCCTCGCCAAAACACCCCGCATGCTCGGCAGCGACTTGCGCGAGTGGCTTGACCTCGACGCCTGAGCGCGGCGCTACACGTCGTCGTCGTCCGTCACGGGAGGCGGAGGATGCGAATGCGCGGGCGATGACTCGCGCCCCTTGTACGAGAGGTTCGAGGCCTCTTGATACAGCTCCTTGGCGCCCGGAGCGTCCGGATGCTTGCGCATCAGCTGCACGAGTTGCTGGATCGCCGCCAAAGGCGGCAGCGAGCCGTCGTAGAGCTCGAGCTTCACGCGTACCACGGTGAAGGTCTCGTCGGAGCGGGGCACCAGCGCAAGCTGTGCCCGCGCCGCTTCGAGATCGCCTGCATCGAGGAGCCGGTGAATGCTGGCCGGGTCGGGAGCGCTCATTGGCCTCACATCTTAGTCCGACTTCTCCCAAAGCACCGCGCCACATCTATAACTGGTTCGGGCTTGGGCTTGAAGCTGGAGCCCCAAACCACGTCGAGCCCGGGCCCCGAACCACGACGAGATAGTTTTTGGGGCTGGGGACCCAAAAACCCACGCGATAGTTCTTGGGGCTGGGGACCCAAAAACCCACGCGATAGTTTTTGGGGCTGGGGACCCAAAAACCCACGAGATAGTTTTTGGGGCTGGGGACCCAAAAACCCACGAGAACGAAACGAGACCCAAAAACTAACCACATGTAACCACTCCCGAATTCGCCCGAGAAAACGCCCCACCTCTTACGGTACCTTCCGCCGCTGCCGTAGCTGACGTCTATACTGGGAGACTCGTCATGACGAAGGACAGGAAGAGCGGCCTGGAGGGCAGCGACGCACCGGGGGCCGACCTCCTCGGCGAGCGCGATCTGTTCCTCAAGAAGTTCACGCGCGGGTCCAAGCTCACCGAAGAGTTCCTGCGCGAGGTCGAGCTCCTTCAAGAGCGACTGCGCAGCCTCGAAGCCGAGAACGCCGGGCTACGCGCCAAGGTCGAAGCGGACGAAGCGATCCGCGATCTGCTGGCGAAGATCGAGCGACTGGAAACCGAGAAGCGCGAGCTGCTCTCGCGCTTTCACCGCGCCGAAGCCAAGAGCAGCGAATTTACGGCGCGCGTGCAGGAGGTGGAGAGCGAGTTCGCCAATCTGGCCAACCTTTTCGTTGCCTCGAACCAGCTGCACTCGAGCCTGTCACCCCGCGGTGTCACTCGCCGCATCAAGGAAGTGCTGGCGCAGTTGGTTGGGGCAGAACGCTACTGCATGTACTTGTCCAACGCCGAGGCCACGGAGCTCGTGCCGATCGCCTACGAGGGCGTGGCCGGAAGCGCGCTCACGCCGGTGAAGATCGCCGATTCGGAGCTGGGACAAGCGCTCCTGAAAGGCACCGCGCAGGTGAGCGACCACGACCCGACCGAGGGTTCGATCCAGAGGCCGGCCGCCATCATCCCGCTCAGCGTGGACGACAGGACGGTGGGCGTGATCGCGATCTTCGCGACGCTGGCACAAAAAAAACGCTTCGATACGGTGGATTTCGAGCTATTCAAGCTACTTGGGCAACATGCCGCGGCGGCGCTGGTCAGCGCCAGCCTGTTCGCCCACACCGATCGCAAGCTACCCGGACTAGAAGCTTTCCTCGACCTCAGCGTGTGACAGACCATGGCCGAATACTCCTGCTTGATTGTCGAAGACTCGCCGATGATGCGGCAGCTTCTCGTGTTCGCGCTGGCGCGCGTGCGCAACCTGCGCGTCACCGAGGCCGACGACGGCGTGGACGGCCTGCGCAAGCTGGCCTCCGCGCGCTACGACATCATCGTGACCGACATCAACATGCCGATCATGGATGGGTTGAAGTTGGTCAAGCGCGTCCGCAGTGATCCGATTCACAAAGACACGCCGATCGTCATCATCACCACCGAGGGCTCGCAGGAGGATCGCCAGCGCGCCTTGCAGCTCGGGGCCAACGCCTACATCACCAAGCCGATTCAGGCTCCGCAAGTGATCGCGACGGTCAAGGAGTTGCTGAAGATCGATTAGGCGTCATCCTTGCGAGGCGACGGATGACCTGGATCAAGATTTGCGGCGTGACGACCGTGGAAGACGCCGAGCGCGTCGTCCAGCTCGGCGTCGACGCACTGGGCCTCAATTTCGTGCTCGGCTCCAAGCGGCGCGTCACGCGCGAGCAGGCCCAGCTGATCGTGGATGCCGTGCGCGGCCGCATCGAGCTGGTCGCAGTGGTGGCGGAGCCCACCGAATCGGAGGTGTCGGAGCTGCGCACCGAGCTGGGCATCGCCTGGCTCCAGCTGCACGGCGCCGAACCGGCTGCGCGCGTGGCGCGCCTGTTGCCGCACGCCTACAAGGCAGTGGCGATCGAAGACGCCGCCGACGCGCGCCGTGCCGCCACGTTTCCCGGCGAGCGACTGCTGGTGGACACCAAGGTCAGCGGCGGCAGCGGCGGCACGGGCAAGGTCTTCGACTGGCAGCTGGTGACCGAGCTCGCGCGCCAGCGGCAGCTGATCCTTGCCGGTGGCCTCACCCCAACCAACGTGGCCGCCTCGATTCGGGTGCTAGCGCCGTTCGGGGTCGACGTGGCCAGCGGCGTGGAGTCGGCGCCCGGCCAGAAGGACCACGAGCTGCTGACGGCCTTCGTGCTGGCCGTACGGGCTGGCTAGGGTGCTGGTAGCGGCACACTCAGCTGGTCGACCGAGATGCCAAGCTGCGACGTGGTGACGATGGCCGCGCCGGCGTGGTCACCGGACGGCGCTTCACCGACCGAACCGACGTTGACGATCCGCACGTCCGCCACCACGCGATCGAACGGTACGTGGCTGCCGCCGCAGATGATGATGTCGCCGGGCTCGTCACCGAGCAGCGCCAGCATCTCCTCGTCGGTCATGCCGATGTCGAAGGGCTCGGTCGGATCGGCGGGCGAACCGTGCACGACCAGCATGGTATGACCCGACTCGATGGGCAGCCGCGCGATCGGCGGCAGCTGGCCCAGTCGCGCCACGATGATGTCTCCGAGCTCGCGATGCGCCCGACGCAAGCGATCGATGCGCGCACGCTCGGCCTCGCCCGTCGCGCTGAGCTTTTCGGGATCGATAGCGGCCAGCGCGCGGTCGCCCACGCCCTGCGTGCAGAGCGCGCGGTGCTGCACCAGGATCTTCCAGACCTCGAGTGGCTCCGGACCGGGGAAGCACAAGTCGCCGCAGGCGATGAGCTGATCGAAGCCGTGCGCCTCGGCCTCGCGGATGACGGCGCGCAGCGCGGCGGCGTGGCCGTGAATGTCCGAAACGCACAGAAATCGCATCTGCCTCTGTCCACTAGAGCTTGGTTGGTCCTGGGACAAGGGAGGTATGCTGGTCGGGCCGGCGAGGCCTGAAATCAGGCTCCTCGGCCGCTCACTCCCTGACCCCAGCCATGCCGAGCGACCTGCAGCGCCTAGCCTATCAGCTCGACCCCGAGCGGGTCGGCCCGATCGCGCGCGATCTGAACGGCAGGGCGGGTGCCGACTTGGGTCTGGTGCTGGCCGCCGCCTATCCAGCGCTCGTGCCACAGCGCCCCGCCCTGTTCGACGCCATTGCCGGTCTGGCTCGCGACGGCCTGACTTCTCGCCGAACCCGGCTCGACATCTTGCGGCGCCTGAGCGACGCGGTAGCGGGCAGTCCGCCCGGCCTGGCCTGGCAAGGCGCCCTGCAGCGCGCGGTCTGGCACGAGAAGGTGCGCATCGCACTGCGCGAAGTGCTGCCGTCGAAGCTCGGCGGAGCGGAGCTTCCCGAGACGGCGCGCGAGCTCTCCGAGCTGGCCGACGCGGTCGTGGAGATCGCCGTGGCCGAGGCCACCGCCCACGTGGCGGGGCGTTTTGGCCGCCCGACCCGAGCCGATGGCGGCGAGGCCCAGCTGTGCGTGCTCGGCATGGGCAAGCTGGGCGGGATGGAGCTCAACGCCGGCTCCGACATCGACGTGGTGTTCGTCTACGACAGCGACGAAGCGCTGGGCGATCCGTCGCCGCACGACTTTTTCACGCGCGTGGTGCGCCGCGCCGTGTCGCACGTGGAAGCGCAGGCGCCCGACGGCATGATTTTTCGGGTCGATTTGCGGCTGCGCCCCGAGGGCTCGCAGGGCGCACTGGTAAACTCGCTGTCCGCCTTCGAGCGCTACTACGAGACCTGGGGTCGGCTTTGGGAGCGCGCCGCCATGCTGCGAGCACGCCCCATCGCCGGCAGCGTGGCGCTCGGCGCAGCGATCGAGCGCGAGGTGCTGCAGCCTTTCGTGTACCGGCGCGAGGTCGACCCGAACGTCGCGCTCGGCCTCACAGACATGGTGCTGCGCTCACGCGCCGAGCTGTCCGACCATCCCGAACGCGACCTGAAGCTCGGCCCGGGCGGCATTCGCGAAGCCGAGTTCTTCGTCCAAACGCTGCAGCTGATCTGGGGCGGCAAGGAGCCGAGCTTGCGCGTGCGCGGCACGCTGACGGCGCTCGAACGCCTGCGCCTGCGTGGGTTCGTGAGCGATCGCGAGGCGCGCGACGTCGCTCGTGCCTACGTTCTGCTGCGGCGGGCCGAGCACGCGATTCAGTGGGGCACGGGGATTCAAACCCACCTTTTACCGACCGACGAACGCGACCGCGAACGCCTGGCGCGCGTGCTCGGCTACCCAGACGCGCAGTCTTTCGACACTGAGCTTGCCAGCCTGCGCAGCCGGGTGAGCGAGGTGTTCGGAGCGCTTTCGCCGGGCGCGCGTCGAGAGCCTCCGCGCTACGGCAGCCTCGCGGGACTGGCGACAGAGCCCGTCTCGGAGGCGCTCGAGCGCGTGGCGCGCTCGCTGTTCGAGGACAGCGAGGTGCCGGACCACTTGCTCGCGCTGGCGCGGCGTCCCGATGGACCGCTCGGCGCCGTCACGCAGGAGCAGTACCCGGATCTGGCCGACCGCGTGCTGGGCGGGCTGCTGGAATGCCCCGATCCTGAGCAGGCTGCCCGCTACCTGCGCTCGGTTTTTGCGCGCTTGTCGGCACCGCGCGCCTACGTCGCGGCACTCGCCGAGGATCCGCGCGCTCTATCGCGCTTGCTGACGGTGCTGGGCTCGAGCGGCTTCGTCGGCGAGGCGATCGTGGCGCGGCCCGAGCTACTCGACATCGTGCTGTTCGGGCAGGGCTCGGTGAGCGACGTGAAGGCGGCGGTGGCCCACCAGCTCGAGGACTTGGCGCGCTTGCCGGAGGGGCTCGATGCTCACGAGCGCAACGAGGCGTTCGTGGGCGCCCTGCGCCAGGTCAAGAGTCGCGTGCTGGTGGAGGTCGCGATCGCCGATCTGGCCGGATCCATCGGCACGCGGCAGGCGACCCGCACGCTGTCGGCGCTGGCCGACGAGATCCTCGGCTCGGTCGTGACATACCTCCTCGGTAGCGCACGCGGTCTGTGCGTGATCGCGGTCGGAAAGCTCGGCGGCCGGGAGATCGGCTATGCGTCCGATCTCGACCTGCTCTTCCTGTACGAACCGAGCGCGGCGCCGAACCCGGACGAGGCCGCGGCCTACTTTTCGCGCCAGGCGCAGCGCATCATTCGCATGCTGTCCGAGCCGCACGCGGGCGGGAGTGGTTACGTGCTCGACACGCGCCTGCGCCCCTCGGGCTCGCACGGGCTGCTGGTCGCCTCGGTGCGTTCGTTCGCCAGCTATCACGGCGTGCAGGAAACGGAGGAAGGCGCCGAGCGTCCGAGTGGCCTCAGCGCCGGCGCCGAGTGGGAGCGCCAAGCGCTGATCCGCGCGCGCTTTTGTGCAGGTGATGCCGCGCTGGGCGAGCGAGTGATGGCGATCGCAACGCTGGCTGCCTACGGGAGTGGTTCGCCAACAGCCGAGAACATGCACCGCTTGCGCCAGCGCATGGAGCGCGAGCTGGGGCGAGAAAAACCCACGCGACGCGAGCTCAAGCTCGGGCGCGGAGGACTACTGGACATCGAATTTCTCGCCCAGTGGCTGCAGATGCGCCACGGCAGCGACGAGCGCGTGCGCACTCCCGACACTTCCGAGGCGCTCGAAGCGCTGGCCGTGCGCGGCTACCTGGCCCGCGCCGACTACGAGCTCTTGCGCGACGCCTATCGCTTCCTGCGCCGGCTCGAGCAACGCATCCACGTGCATCGCGGCGACGGCACCAACTGGGTGGACGCTCAGGCGCTGGGCCTGTCCGGGCTCGGACGAAAAATGGGGTTTCAAAAAGCACCCGGGCGCAGCGCGGGCGCTCAGCTGTTCGAGCGCTACGTGATGGTCACGGACGCCGTGCGCGCCTGCTACTTGCGCGTGCTGGGCCTGACCGAATAGCTGCTGGCTTCGTAACGTCCGAGCACGTGCTCGCTCTCGCACGACTCCCGATCTCCCTGTGAATCTCGCAGGGCCCTGGCCACGAGCTCCCCAGCACGGAAGCGGCCCGAGACGTGCGTCACGGCGTGGCCAAGCTCCGGCACGGAAGTTTCTGCGGAGTAGGCCGCGTTTTGGCAGCCCCCAATGTGATGAATCCTCAGCCTGTAACCGGCCTACATGCTTAGGGCGAGGTCGGCACCGAGCGCGGCAGCGCTCCTGGCGGCTCGTCATCGTCGGTGTTGGGATTCGCCTTACCTTCGTCACGCTTGACGAGGCCGACGACGAGGCGCTTCTTGGTGCCGTCGAGCGTGAGCTTGCGCGTCCAGTAGCCATCGCGCACCACGCGCACCTTGAGCGCATGTCCCTCGCGCACCTTCACGCTCACCGGCATCTGCCCCAGATCCTTGTCGGCCAGGAATACCCGAGCATCGAGTGGGAAAAGCACTAGCGCCACCTCGATTTCGGGCGCTCCATCGTCGACCTCTTGCGCGGACGGCAGGGCTGGCGGCAGCGGCTTGGGGGGCGACTGGACCAGGACGGGCTCGGAGCTGCGCGGCGCGCGGTACCACGAGACCGCATAGGCGACGCCGGCCACCATCACCAGTAGCAGGAGCACGAGCGGCCACGGGACACCGCTGCTGGGCGCTGGCGTCGACGCCGGGGCCACGAATTCCGGCAGCGTGACGACGTCCTCTTGGCGCGTGGCCGTCGGCATCGCCACCTCGGGTCGGGCTTCGGCGCGCACCGGCATGCCGCTGGCCAGGCGCGCCAGATCGGCGGCCAGCTCCGCCATGCTCGAGTAGCGCGCCTCGGCTTCCTTTTGTAGGCACTTGCTGACGATGGCGTCGAGCTCCGGCGACACGTCCGCCTGACGCGTGGCGAGCGGCACGGGAGTGACGTTGGCCTGCAACGACAGCACCGCGATGGCGCTGTCGCCCTGGAAGGGCACGTTGCCGCAGGCCATCTCGTACAGCATCACACCGAGCGCGTAGATGTCGGTGCGACCGTCGGTCGCTTTGCCCAGCGCCTGCTCGGGAGACATGTACGCCGGCGTCCCGAAGACGGCGCCGGCTTGGGTCATGCGCGCCTGGCTGACGCCGAACTTGGCGATGCCGAAATCGAGGATTTTCACGAAATCCGAGTCGCCTTCCCGCTCGCACAGGAAAACGTTATCCGGCTTGAGGTCGCGATGGACGATGCCGACCAGGTGCGCGGCGCTCAGCGCCTCGGCGATCTGCACGCCGATCTTGGTGATGCGCGGCACCGTGAGCGGCGCCCAGCCATCGATCAGCTCGGCCAGCGACCTGCCCTCCAGGTACTCCATGACCATGTAGGCGGTGCCGTCCTCGAGCCGACCGAAATCGAAGGTTTCGACGATGTGCTGGTTGCCGATCGAGGTGGCGGCAGTGGCTTCGGCCCGGAAGCGCTGCAGCGCCTCGGCGTCCGACGCCAGGTGCTGACGCAGCGCCTTCACGGCTACGAGCTTGCCGACGTCAGCGTGGCGAGCACCGTACACCACGCCCATCGAGCCGACGCCCAGCACGTAGTCGATCTGGTAGCGCCCGTCCAAGAGCTGGCCGGTCAGGTTTTCCTTGTTGCTCAGCGATGAAGGCGGCGGCTCCGGCGGCTCGACCTTGGGCAAGGTGATGTGCTCGACCTCGGAGTCGTGGGCCAGGTCGGCCTCGGTCAGCACCGCGTCGTAGACGGTAGTCAGTTCTTCTTCTTCTTCTTCTTCGCCCTCGAGCAGGAGCAGCGAGCGCTTCCTGGCTGGTACAGGGCCGCTGGGGGGCAGCGTCTTCTCCGAGTCGGAGCGCGGCCTTACGAGCGTTTCGCTGGCCGGACGAGCTGGCTCCGCATCAGGCACGGGGTAGTCCGGCTTGCTGGCGCTCATTTCTGGGCCGCAAGCAAGCGCGCCGCGTCGAGCGCGCCGTACGTGAAGATGATGTCGGCCCCGGCCCGCCGCAGGCACAGAAGGCTCTCCATCAGGCAGCGGTCGTAGTCGAGGTAGCCGCGCTCGGCGGCCAGCTTGAGCATCGTGTACTCGCCGCTCACGTGATAGACGGCGACCGGTAATGACGTGAGCTGCCGCACCCGCTGAATCACGTCGGCGTAGGGCAAGCCCGGCTTGACCATCAGAATATCGGCGCCCTCCTGCTCGTCGAGCCGCACCTCGCGCTCGACCTCGCGCAGGTTGGCTGGATCCATCTGGTACGTCTTCTTGTCGCCGCTGCGCGGCGCCGAGTCGAGCGCCTCGCGGAAGGGTCCGTAGAACCCCGAGGCGTACTTGACGCAATAGCTGAGGATCGAGACCTGGTCGTGACCCGCCTCGTCGAGGGCTTCGCGAATGGCGCGCACTCGGCCATCCATCATGTCCGACGGTGCCACGATGTCCGCGCCGGCTTCGGCGTGTGACACGGCCATCGCCGCCAAGATCGGCAGCGTGACGTCATTGTCGATGCGCCCGTCGATCACGACGCCGTCATGTCCATCGGACGAATAGGGGTCGAGCGCCACGTCCGTGCACACCAGCAGCTCGGGCAGGGCCTGCTTGAGCGCCCGGATCGCCCGCTGCATCAGGCCGCTAGCATTGGTGCTCTCGCTGCCCCGCGGATCCTTCACGTCGTCGCTCAGAGCCGGAAATAGCTCGACCGCGGGGATGCCCAGCGCAAAGGCCTCGCGCGCCAGGCCCACCGCGAGGTCGACGCTGAGCCGCGCCTGGCCGGGCATGGCGGCGATCGGTGAGTGCTTGGCTTCGCCTTCTTGAAGAAAGAGCGGCAGCACGAGGTTGCCGGGGGTCAGCCAGCTCTCGCGCGCCATCGCGCGCATGCCCGCGCTCTTTCGGTTCCGTCGAGGTCGAATCAGCATCTGTCCCAAAGGTAGCCTTGAGCACGCCTAGGCGAAAGCAAAAGGGACCGGCGCGATGAGCGGAGATTGCTCAGCTCTTTCGGACGCTTTCCAGTGATAGGTCCAGATTTTCTTCGTCGCATTGCACGGTCAGCTCACGCCGAAGCTCCGCCAGCGCAACCTCCGATGGCACCTGCAGCTCGGCTTCGAGCACGAACATCGGCGTACCACTCAGCGGAGCGTACGAAAGCCGCGATTCGAGCGACGCGACGTTGATCGCTCGGCGCGCCAGAATCTCGCTGATACGCAGCACGATACCGGGCCGGTCGAAGCCCGTAACGCTGATGCGATAGGGTAGGAAGTTGCGAGCTTCGCTGCGCCCCGTGCGCTTGGACAGCACGCGCAAACCCAGCTTCTCGCCCAGAGCCGGCGCCAATTTCTCGACGGTCGCCGCGGCAGCCTCGGGCCCCGAGAGCAGGAGCAGCAGCGCGAATTCGCCGCCCAGGATGGCCATGCGGCTGTCCTCCAGGTTGGCGCCGGCGCCGTGGATGGCGCCGGCGAGCTCACTCACCAGCCCCGGCCGGTCAGGGCCGATGGCAGTGAGCACCAGGTAAGTCTTGTGCTGAGAATTGGTAGCCACGTCCCCCACGCTACCTCAACCTGCCCCAAGCTCAACCATCGCGCTTGGTTGGGGCTGGGGCTCGGTCTCGGGGTGGTTGGGGCCCCAACCCCAATCACTCCGAGCAGGTCGACCTCGAGCTGCTCACACCACGCCCAAGAAGCCGAGGAATTCTCTGGCGGTTTGCGCCTGTTTGCCCTGACGGATGCGCCGCGTCTGCTGCTTGTTCCACTCCGCGATGCGCTGCTGGTACGCCGCCGTGGCGGTATCGTGGCGCTCTTGCATCTCGCGTATCTGTTGAACGTCGTTTTTGCCATCGAGCTCGTACTGGCAGTCGGTGGCCTGAATCAACTTCAGGCGTCGCAGCTTGCCCTGCTTGGTGAAAGTCGGGTCGAACGGGAAGACCCGGCAACCGAGCGGCCGACTGCTGTAAATACTGCAGCGATCGTCCTCGCCCAGGTAGCGGCAGCCGCCCCCCTCATGGCGCAAGATCATCACGCGCCTGCCCTGTCGCAGGCGCATGAACGCCTCGGGCTCATCGTCCATGTCGATGGCGTTGCGGTCGATGAAGCGTACGAACTCGCTCGGGTCGTCGCCGGTGCGGGCCGCGATGCGCGCCACGTCCTGGTCGGTGAGCGGAAGTAGCGGATCCTTGCAGCAGTTGCCACAACCCGTGCAGCGAAACTTGAGCAGCTCATGAGCCGGCATGACGCCGCTTGCCTAACACGCAAGCGCGCTTGCCGAAACTCCTCTAAACCTGGCCGAACCGAGCTGTTCCAGAAAAATTCTCTGAAAAATCCCGACGGTGTGCAACACTTGGGAGTCATAAGGCCGCTCGAATGTCGCTGAAGATTGATCAGGATCACTCGCGCTTCCGCAACATCGTGCGCGGCAAGATTCGGCAGAACCTGCGGCGTTACATTTCCCAAGGG
The DNA here is from genome assembly GCA_036522995.1 of Polyangiaceae bacterium. Classification (GTDB taxonomy): domain Bacteria; phylum Myxococcota_A; class Polyangia; order Polyangiales; family Polyangiaceae; genus PMG-095. Next base: position 1,164 of record DATDEV010000031.1, on the reverse strand, counting down.
GAAATGCTCGGACGCAAGGGTAAGGATCTAGTCTCGATCCCGATCCCGCACATCGAGATCCCGCGCTTCACCTTCGGTGACAAGCAACAGGGAGGCGTCGGCCAAGGTGAAGGCGACGCCGGCGATCCGGTCGGCGGCGAGTCCGAGGAAGAGGGCGACGGTTCTGGCCAGGCGGGCAAGGACGCCGGCGACCACGTGCTGGAGGTGGACGTCACGCTCGACGAGCTGGCCGACATCCTGGGCGAAGAGCTGGAGCTGCCCAAGATCGAGAACAAGGGCAAGAGCCGCATCGTCGCCGCCAGGGATCGCTACACGGGTATCCGCCGAGTCGGTCCCGAGTCGCTGCGCCACTTCAAGCGCACCTACAAGGAAGCGCTGCGTCGCGCCATCGCCAGTGGCACCTACGATCCGACCAACCCGGTGATCGTGCCCCAGCACGACGACAAGCGCTTTCGCAGCTGGAAAGAGGATCACGAGCCCGTCGCCAACGCGGTCATCATCTACATGATGGACGTCTCTGGCTCGATGGGTGACGAGCAGAAGGAAATCGTCCGCATCGAAAGCTTCTGGATCGATACCTGGCTGCGCCGCCAGTACCAGGGCCTCGAGAGCCGCTACATCATCCACGATGCCGTGGCGCGCGAGGTCGATCGCGAGACCTTCTTCAAGACGCGCGAGTCGGGCGGCACGATGATCTCGAGCGCCTACAAGCTCGCTGCCCAGCTGATCGAGGAGCATTACCCCTCGGACGAGTGGAACATTTACCCGTTCCACTTCTCCGACGGCGACAACTGGTCGATGGACGACACGCTGACCTGCGTCGAGCTGCTGAAAAAGGAGATCCTGCCCAAGGTGAACCTGTTCGCCTATGGCCAGGTCGAGAGCCCCTACGGCTCCGGTCAGTTCATCAAGGATCTGCGCGAGCACTTCAACAGCGAGGACGCCGTGATCGTCTCCGAAATCCGCGACCGCGACGCCATCGTAGGCTCGATCAAAGACTTCCTCGGCAAGGGCAAGTAGCTCGCCTGGGCTGCCCAACCGCAGCCCCCTTGCAGAAGCTCCCGTGCCGGCCCCGGGCCGCCCCGGGCGGGCGAGCGAACAGGAAGGATAGAAGGGTGGAAGATTTTTTGGGTGGGTGAGCGGGTCAGCGAGATGCGACCGGCG
>DATDEV010000030.1:0-9536 GCA_036522995.1 Polyangiaceae bacterium | reverse complement strand
GCCCGCGCAGGACCCGTTCTTGGACAAAGCCTCGCTAGCCGGCAGAAACTCCATGTTTTCGCTCGGCTTCAACGTCGCGTACCGAATCGCACTGTAACGTCCCCGCACGCCCAGATTTTTCACAGGGAGTCGCTGACGGTGCGGGAGCCCGCCCTGATGGGATGAAACAACCTCGCGAGGCCGAGTGATGAGTAGCCACGCTGGCTGAGCATTTGGGGGTCGCGGCGCGCCTGCGCTTGTCGCATCTGCGACTTAGCCGAATGGCTGGATGCCCACCGCGATTTGATTGAAGAGCTCTGTCGCAAGTGCGACATGGATCCGAGCGCGCCAAGCCAGGGAGGGCGGGCAACAGGGCCGAGTTTCTTCCTAGATCGGGAGTCGTGCGAGCGTGATGGGGCGCCACACCTGCGCTTCACCTGCGTTGCACTCGGATCCGTAGCCCGTCCGACGCGAGCTCCGAAACGCCAACCGGACGCACACGAGCGCGCTTGCGCGCGAGTTGGAACCACCTCAACCGACCTTGCCCCAACCAGATCACGATCCGCGATCGAGAGGGGGCCAGGAAAAGAACCGGCGAGGCCGGGCGCCTGCCGCGGCTCAGCTCGCCAAGTACGCGGGGCGTACCATGCGGAGTGCGGAGGAGAAAAAAGACCCTGCGGCCGGGCGCCTGCCGCGCTTCGGAACACGAGGCACGCGAGACGCCCGGGCAAGGCACGGAGGAGAACTAAAACGTGTACTGCGCGGCGGCGCCGCCGCCCTTGGGCGAAGCGTAGGGAGCGACGACGAGCTTGGCTTTCTTGGGGAGCTTGTCGAGCTTGCCGGTCGTGGTCGGCGCGGCCGAGTCGTCGCTGGTGAGCAGCACGACGCCGGTCACGCCGAGCGTGATGGCGACGCCGAAAGCCATGTCGGCGATCAGCGCGTTGCGCTCGGTGTCGTCGGCGGCGTCGCCCGTCGGGTTCTTGTCGAACTCGTTCTTGGAGCTCAGCGCCTTGATGCCGAAGATGGTACCGACCACCGCACCGGCGCCGGCGATGCCCAGCGTGACGTACGCCGGCACTTTGCTGCGCGGCTCCGGCGGCGGGGGAGGCGGGGGAGGCGGGGCTGCGACCACCGCGGCGGCCACCACGGGGGGCGGGGCCTTGGCGATGAGCTCCAGCTTTTGCTCGCTCTTTTCGCCGCCTTTCACTTCGATATCCAGGTCCTTGGGCTCGTAGCCGTTGGCAGCCACGGTCAGCTTGTGCGGGCCTGGCGACAGCTTCACTGTCATCGGCGTTGCGCCCTGTTGCGGGGCCCCGTCGACCGAGACCGCGGCCCCGATCGGCGTCGTCACGATGGTGACGTCGCCGGCCTGCTTGCCCTTGAGCTCCGACAGGCGGGTCTTGGCGTCGTTGATCTTGTCGTCGCCCAGCTTGGAGCCCGGGAGCTCGGGGTCGGCGAGGAGCGCCTCGTACGCCTTGATGGCGTCCTCCTCTTTGGCCTGGGCGTCGAGCGATTTGGCGGCCCAGTAGGCGGCCTGCGGCGACGGAACCAGCTCGTTGGCCTTACTGAAGCCGGTGTAGGCGGTCGCGTAGTCGCTCGCCAAGTAGGCCTTGTCGCCTTCTTGGTAGGCTTTGCGGGCGGCGTCCTTCGTCTTCTTGTCCGGGGGGGGAGGCTTCGGCTTGGCCTCAGCAGGCTTGGCGTCCGGCGCCGGGGTGGAGGCTGGAACGGGGTCCGCCGCGAAGGCCGGGGCGATGCCGGTGCTGACGAAAGCGCTGGCCGTGAGGGCTGCCACGAAGCGCGGCAGCAGGGGGTGACGTGTACGGTTGAACATTGAGCCTTGGAGCCTCCGGGCTGCCCGGGAGGGCGCCGCCTGAAAGGCTAGTCCGGCGGCCTGCCCGCCGACAAGCCCCGAGGACGCGCGCGCGGCGTTCTGGCTGGCCTATAGTCTCCGGCGTTTGGTTGGATGGCGGGGTCCTGGCCCCGCGCACGAGAGCCCTGACTGCCATGAGCAACATCGACTCGAAGGACCCGTCGCTTGCTGGCGAGGGCTCGATCGCAGCCGGGGGAGCTGCGCATACGGTCAAAGGCCACGCCGCTGTCGAGCCGGCGCGGGGCACGTTGCCACCCCCCGAGTGGGGTCGTGAGGGCCCACGTTCGGCTGCCTCGCTGGCACTCGAACGCTACGAGCTCGACAAACCGATTTCACATCGCAGCGGGCCTCGGGCGGAGCTGGCCTCGCTGGCCGCCAAGCTGAACGCCTCCAGCCGCTCCGGCAACGAGAGCGAGGAGCGCGCCGCCGCCGCGGGTCTTGCGCGCGCCCTGGCGGCGCGCGGCACCGAGCTCGACGCCGCCACGCGCTTCGCGCGCCGCGCGCTGCTCCTCGCGGAGGAGCCGCTGCTGCGCGAGGAGCTGGCGAGCTGGTTCACGGGGCTCGGTGAGCCACTGCTCGCGGCGGCCACCTTGCGACCGCTCCTGGAGCAGCCCGGCATCGACGTGGCCGCGCTGTCGATGCGCGTCGGTCAGCTCTACGCGCGCGGAGGCGACGCGCGCGCGGCGCGCGAAGCCTTTCTGACCGCTGCGCGCGAAAAGCCGAGCGACCCGCAGGCGGTCGAGCAGCTGGCAGCCATCTTTGCCTGGAGCCCCGCTCAGGTATCGGCCGAAGAGGCCGCGCAGGCGTACCTCGACGCGGGCGAGCGGCGCGAAGCGCTGGGCGAGCGCGCCGCAGCTTTCGAAAACCTGATGCGGGCCTTCGAAATGGCGCCCCATTTCACGCCTGCGGTCGAGCGGCTGGCGCTGGCGCTGGCGGGTCGGGGGCGCATCGGTGCCGCCGACGAGGTGCGTCGTGAACAGGCGCGGGCGCTGCCCGAGCAGGCGCGGGCCATTCACTCGCGTCGCTTGCGCGACGCGCTGCGTGACGGCGATCTGCCGCGCGCAGTGGGTGCCGCCTTCGACGCTCGACTCGATGCCGAGCTCGATTTGAAGAGCGTGCTGTCGGCGATCGAGCGTCGCTCTGACCAGGTCAACGAGGTCGCGGTCGGTTTCGACGAGCTGATCGAGCGCGTCGGCATGCACGAGCTGTTTGCGGCGCGCCTGGAGCTTGGCTGCGATTCTTTGGCGGGGCGCGAACGAGCGCGGGCGCGGCTGGCGCTGGCCCGGCTCTACGCCAGCTCGCTCGGGCGCGCCGAGCGAGCGGTCGAGTGCTGGATGGACGCCTGGGTCGTCGAGCCGGGCTCGCTGGAGGCCAAGGAGTCGCTCAAGGCGCATGCCATTTCCACGCGCGATTTCGCGCCGTTGGTCGAGACGCTGATCCGTATTGGCGAGGCGAAGGTTCAAGGCAACCCCGAGCCGCGCCTCGACTGCCTGCGCGAGCTGTGGCAGCTCGCCGAGGAGCGCTTGAACGACGCCGGGCTCGCGGCTTGGGCCGTAGAGCGACTCGTCGGCAGCAGCGCGGTCGACGCCGAGCGGCTGCGCGATGCTGAAATGCGCCTCGCGCCGCAGGTAGCGCGCGAGGACGAGGCGCTCCAGCAGCTGCGGGCGCGCCTGGTCAATGCGCAGGGCGAGGAGCGGCTCGAGGTGCTTTCGCGCCTGGCCGGCACGCTGCAGGGACGACCGGCTCAGGCCAGCGAGTACCTGTCGGTTCTGCGCGAGCTGGTGCAGATGGTCCCGGAGGAGCGTGGTTACCAGCTGGCGCTCGAGCGGCTGCTCACGCGTCTCGACCGCAGCGAGGAGCTGGAGGCGCACCTGACCGCCAACGCCGAGCGCACCGACTCCGACCTGGAGCGGGGCCGCTTGCGCATGCTGCTGGCGGCGCTGCGCAGGCAACGCAGCGATCTGGACGGCGCGCTGCGTGAGCTCGCGCCGCTGCTGGACGACGCGGGCGTACAGCCGAGCGTCGCCTGCATGGCGCTCTTGCTGGCGGCGCAGCGCGGCGTCGCTCCCTTGCGGGCGCGCGCGCTGCTGCGCGTGGCGTCGGGCGTCTCGCCCTCGCTGCGCGCGGTGCTCAGCAGCGTCGCTGCGGAAGGTTTCTTCGAGGCCGGTGAGCTGGAGCGGGCGCGTGTCGCCGCCGATCAGGCGACGCACGCCGATCCGTCGCTGGCGCGGCCCGTAGCCGTGCGCGCGCGCGTCGCGCAAACCCAAGGCGACCGACTGGCTGCCGACGCGATCGAGCGGGCGATGGGCGTGGTCGTGCCTCGCGCCGCCGCCTGCGCCGAGCTGGCGGACCTTTACGAACGCCTGGGAGAGCCGATTCTGGCTCTGGCCTGGACGCAGCGACGCATCGCGCTGCGGCCGGGAGATCTGGAGGCAGCGCGCGCCCGTGTCACTCGCATGCGAGCAGCAGGCGACCCGGGACGGCTCGCCGACACGCTGGCCTGGCTGCTGGCGCAATACCAGCCGCTGGTCGGGCTCGGAGACGACATCGCCGAAGCCCTGCTCGAGCTTGCCGAGCCGGAGCCGATGCGCGCCGGTGCGCTGGCGCGCCGCGCGCTCGACGTGCTCGGACCGCGTCACGGCCGCCTGCGCCAGGCGGTGCTGGCCGTCGCCGACGTGGCGGGCGAGCGCGGCCTTGCGATCACGGCCAGCGAGCGCTGGCTGTCGGCTGGCTCACCGGGCGCCGAGCGTCCGCTCGAGCTGCTCGAGCTGTCGCGGCGTCGACGCTCGACCAGCGACGCCGACGGTGCGGCACGTACCCTGCTGCGCGCGGTCAAGGAAGGCGCGTCGCCGCGTGAGGTGCTGGCCGAGCTCGACGTGGCGCTCGCCACACGCAGCTCCGACGGCGAGCTGGCGCTGCTCGAGGCGCGCGCCGAAGCGCTGAGCGCTCACCCCGAGGCCGACCAAACCGGTACCGCGCGCGCGTTTCGCGAGCTCGGTGGGGCGCTGTTCGACTTGGCTGGCGATACCGAGGGAGCGCTGCGCGCCTGGGAGCGTGCGATGGCGCTCGATCCGGAGCGTGGGCCCGAGGTGTTTGCCGCTGACGTGAGCGCCTTCGTCGGGCCTGATGCTGCATTTCGGCGCTTGAAGGCGCTCTCGGTGTCACGCAGCGAGCCCAGTCAGGCGGCGCGCTTGCTGGCGGTTGCCGCCGGCGTGGCGCTCTCGGCCGGCCGCATGCATGAGGCCTTCGAGACCTCGGCGCGCGCGCTCGAGCTCGATCCGGCTCGCGCCGACGTGCTGGCGATCGCCGAGCGCACCGCCGGCGACGAGCAAGGCCAGGCGCTGGAGCAAATCTACGACCGCCTGGCGGAGGCCACGCTCGGCCGCTACGGCGAGCGCGCCGTGCATTACCGGGCGGCGCGCCAATTCGAACGGCGCCGCGAGACGGGGCGCGCGCTCAAGCACGCCATCAGCGCCTTCGAGGCCGTGCCGAGCGAGGGCGTTGCGTACGTGACCATGGCGCGGCTGGCCGAGCGCGGGGAAAGCTCGGGCGAGGTGGTGCACGCCCTGGAGCGCGTCGCGCTCGGTTATAGCTCTCCCGAGGTGCGCGCTGCCTGGCTGCGGCGCGCGGCGCTCTTCGCTGGTTCCAGCGAAGACGGCCAGCGTCAGCGCATCGACGTGCTGCTGCGCGCCCTGGCGGTGCGCGGCGACAGCGAGCTATTGCGCGAGCTGGCGCATGCCTGCAATGCCTTGCTGCAACGCGCGCCGGACGAGCGCGAGATGGTGCTGCTGCGCTTTTCGCGAGCGGTCGAGAGCTTGCTCGCCAAGGCCGACGGCCCCGAAGGGGCGCGCATGGGCATCACGGCAGCCAAGCTGGCCCTGGAGACCTTTGCCGCACCGGACCTGGCCCTTTCCGCGCTGGCCAGCGCCTACGGCAGCGATGGCGATCTGGACGAGTACGCCGAGCTGTTCGACGCCGCGCCCGCGCTTGCGCGGGGTGAACGAGCGGCGGCCAGGGTCGCGCATCTGATCGAGCTATCGGTGCAGAAATGGAGCGGCGCCGGGACCTCGCTGCTCGAGCTCGGCGGCCGCATCGCGGCCGAGCTCGGGGACCTGCGATCGGAGGCCGTGCTGCTGGTGCGCGCGGCGTGCAAGGAGCCGGAACGCAGCGAGCTGGTGCGGCGCGCCGAAAGCCGGGCGCGCGCCCTGGGCGACGTGGAGCTGATCGAGGCCGTGCTGGAGGCCGTGCCGCCGCGCGAGCGCGGCCAGTCGCTGCTGGATCTGGCTGCGGCGGCTCGCGAGCCGGCGGAGGTCGAGCTGATCTTGCGCCGCGCCGCGGCCGTCGAGGACCTGCCGGACGCGCAACAAGTCGAAGTGTTCGAGCGACTCTCGGCGCTGCTGCGCGAGCGCGGTCGCCACGACGACCTGGAGCAGCACTTGCTCGCGGGCATGGAGCGCTTGGGGCTGGAGCCAGCCCGCCAATCACGCTTGGCCGCCGAGCTGGCAGCGCTGGTCGGCGCGCGCGGCGAGCCCGACCGCGCCATCGAGATCATGCGTCGCGCCCTGAGCGAGACGCCCGAGGACGAAAGCCTGTGGTCCGATCTGGTAGCGCTGGCTCGCCAGGCGCGCGATAAGCACACGCAGCTCGAAGGCTTGGAGCGCTTGGTCGAGCTGTGCCGCGACGACCACCAGCGCCTGACGCTGCTGCGCGAGCTGGCCGAGCTGCTCGAAGAGCAGGGCGACGAAGAGGCGGCGCTGGCGCGCTGGACCAGCGTCCTCGAGCTGGATGCCGACGACGCGCGCGCCATTTCCGCGCTCGAGCGCAAGGCCGAACGTCAAGGCGACTACGAAACGCTGGTCAAGCTCCTAGGTCGCCGCGCCGCCCTGGCCAGCATCGTCGACGAGGTGCGGCGCATTCGCTTGCGACGCGCAGCGGTGCTCGAGCAACGGCTGGGACGCCCCGACGAGGCTTGCGCCGAGCTCGAGGCGCTGGTCACCGCCACCGGCGACAACCTGAGCGTGCTGCGCATGCTGGCGGACCTGCACGAGCGCTTGGGCGCGCCGCTGCGCGCCGCCACACTCTGGCTGCGCGCCAGCGCCGTCGCGTCGGGCCGCGACGAGGCGGCGGATCTGTCACGGCGTGCCTGCGAAGCCTACCTGGCAGGTGGTGACGTCGAGGCAGCTCGCCGCGTGCTGGAGGGCATGGGCACCTGGACGCGCTCCGAGCGACTGCTCGAGCTGCGCGTGGAAGTCGAACGCCGTAGGCAGAATCAGGTTGGGCTCGCCGAAGCGCTCGACGAGCTGGCCTCGGTTTCCACGCGCGCTCCCGAAGAGCGAGCCGCGCTGCTGGTGGAGGCGGCGCGCACCTCGCTGGCCGCCGGTGATCGCGCCGCCGCCCTGTCGCAAGCGCTGCGCGCCGCCCGCCTCGCACCGGCATCGGCCGAGCCGCAGCTGGTGGCGCGCTACCTCGAGTACCTGATGCGCGGCGGTCCCGGCGGCGCCGACGAGTCACGTTTGACCGCAGCCGAGCTGCGCGGCATCGTCGGCGCGCTCAGCGTGGAGCAGGCGGATTTGCGCGCTTTCCTGACGGCCGAGGCGCTCGACCAGGCCGTAGGCGGCGACGCCGGACTGCGCGAGCTGGTGCGCGTGCAGAGCGAGCTGGGCGATACGCCGCTGCTCTCGCTGGGGCTCGCCGAACGGCTTCAGCACAGCGAGCCGGCGCAAGCCCTGCCGCGGTTCGAGCGCGCGCTATCGGCGGATCTGCGCGAGCTCAGGCTGAAGAGCCGAGTCGCACTGGCGGCCGCGCGCGCCGCCAAGCAGCTGAGCGAGGTCGATCGCGCGCTCAGCTTCCTCGACGCGGCGCTGGGCGATCCGACCACGCGCGAGGCGGCGCTCGAGCTGAACGCCGACCTGTCGTCGATGCGCAGCCGACTGCGCTCGTCGCCACCAACCCGGCAGATCTCGTCCCGGCCGCCGCGCTCACGCAGCGTCGGCGAAACGTCGCCGACGCTGCTGGATACGCCCGCCCTCGAGCGTGGCCGCTACTCGGAGCACCCGCCGCGCGCGGTCGCCGAGGAGCGCGTGTACTCGGCCGAAGAGTACACGCCCATCACGCAGCGCATGGCGTCGCCGGTGCCAGGCTCCACGCCGCCGCTGATCGAGTCGCTGGTACCGCGCTCACCCAGGCCCAAGCAGGCCGACCAGGCCAAGCTCGCCGTGTCGTCGGTGCCGCCTGCCAGTCCGCGGCCCGCTGCGTCGGCGCGTGGCTTTGGCTCGGTGCGGCCGAGCGTGTCGGGTCGCTACTCGATGGCGCCCGCGGCCGGTGAGGACAGCGCGCGACCGGCTCCGCCCATCTCTGATGCGCCGCGCGCCGAAAGGGGTTCGGATCAGGAGCAGCGGCTGCCCGACGTGCGGCTGCCCGAGCCGCGCCCAGCCTTCGATTCCCGCCCGGAAATCCAGGCCGCGCTCGACCTCTCGGCCACCTTCGTCGGTCAGGCCGCCAGTGGCGAGCAAAGCCTGTACGACGAGCTCCGGCGCGGCTCGGTCGACGCCGGCCAGGAGCTCCTGCGGCAGCTCGAGCATCGTCCGTCGCGCGCGCACGACCTGGTGAGCGTGGCTCGGCGGCTGGCCTTGCTGCTGCCCGGCGACGTGGAGGCGGTGTCGCGGCTGCACGACGCCGCGCTGCGCGATCGCGATCCGGTGTACGCGCGTTCTGCCGAGCACACCTTGTCGGTGCTCACGTCGGGCCAGGGCATCGAGCCACCTCCGCTATCCGACCAACCCGAGCAACCCGACGCAGTGCGCGCGCTGCTATTCCGCGAGCAGGGCAGCCGCGCGCTGGAGGCGCTGTCGCTGGTCTGGGAGGGGGCGGAGCACGTCTTCCGGCGTGACCCGAGCACCTACGGCGTGACCGGGCTCGAGCGGGTGCCCGCCGGTGCTCCCATGCCGCTGGCCCGCACCTATGCGGCCCTGGCGCGAGCGCTCGGCCTGCTCAGAACCCCGCTTTTCCAGCGGCGTAGCGCGGGTCCGGTCACCGTGAGCCTGGCGCTGCTCTCGCCTCCTGCGGTGATTCTCTCGGGCGATGTGCGCCAGGAGAGCGCCGAGCTACGCTTCCATCTCGGTGCCATGCTCGCCGCCGCCACCCCTCAATACGCGCTGCTGTTCGGCTCGCCGGAATCACAAGGCCGCGCGGTGCTGCGCGGATTGTCGTTCGCCTTCGGACCGCCGCGCACCGATGCCGGTAACCTGGGCTCGGTGTTGAACCTGGCCGAGGTGCTTTGGGAGAGCATCCCGGCGCGCCTCCAACGTCGCTTGCGCGAGCTGTGCGACGATCCGGACGCGCTCGACTACGACGCGGCGCTGACGGCCGCCAAGGGCGCCGTGCGCCGCGCCGGGTTCTTCGCTGCCGGCGACCTCGGGGTCTCGTTGCGGCAAGTGGCGCTGGAGGAAGGCTACGCCCTCGGCACGCCCGAGCAGAGCCTGCGCACCTTCGTGCGTGACAACCCGGCCGCCCGCAACCTGTACTCGCTGGCGCTGGGCGCCGAGTACGCTCACACCCGCTGGCAATTCGCGCGCGGCGCTGGCCGGCCGGGGTGAGGAGCCCAATGCAAGGCGCAATTCGGGTCTCCATTTCCGCGACACGGCTGTCATGGCGCGAGCGCGCGGCAAGGCCGCTGCGTCGGGTTTCC